>SLAU01000187.1 GCA_007126675.1 Balneolaceae bacterium | reverse complement strand
GTAGGGATCCCTTTGGGACGGTTAAAAGAACGGGATCGTGCGGACAATCACCGATCAAGGAAAAACAGTGGTTTACGGTCAATTCTTGCAGAAGTTAAATTATTTTACGTATTTGTTCATACAAGTTTACCACCCTGCCGGTAACGCCTTTTACATGTTCCATTTCTGTTAGTGTAATGGTTCAGGCATTTTTAACCTCCGACAGGTTAACCAAAAATCCATTGGAGGTTTATATGAAAACATGGTTGATACTCACCCTCTCTCTCTCTCTCTCTCTCTCTTAGTTGTGCATTCTGGTTTTTCACAGAATGTAACTGACGATACCCAGTCTGAACAGGCGAAAGAACTTGTTCAGGAAAGAAGAACGAACGTGCAAAGTCTGCCGCAGCAGGCCCGAAACCGTGTGCAATCACTGTCTGTGATTTCGGCGCATAAGCGGGTGAATCCCGTCCGGTTGCCCGAATGGTTGTATGATGAAACGAAGCTGGCCATTTATGTTGATCCCGCAAACAGGGAAATCAGGTTCTCGCCCGGTAACGGAGTTGAAGAACTCCACATTATCCGGACGAGAATCGAGGTCATCTCCGACAATGCGTACGCCTGGGCAGGAGACGTGTACGTGTCATCCGGTACACATCCATATCCCATTGGCGATGCCTTGTTCATCCAGAGTATAGATGGAGAAATAAATGGAAATATTGATGTGGAAGGACTGTTCTTCCAGGTGCACCCGCTGGGGGCATCCGGGCTGCACGCTATCGTGGAATTTGACGAGGAAAAAATGGGTCGCGGAAATAGCAACGCAAGTCCCTACCATAGCGGCGGGGCAGTGTCATCTGAAACCGTTCATCCAACACCAGGAGCAAAACTTCCGTTTAAGGATGTGAACACGGCAACGCAGTCTGAAACCGCTTATCCGACCCAACCATTAGAAGAACAACATCTGGAAGATGAGTTAGTTGAATTACAGGAGCGGTTGAAGGCAGAAGAGGCTTTCCCATCTCCCTGCGCGATGCGTTATATCCGGGCCCTAGTACTGTATACAGAATCGGCGAAAAATTATGGAAACATAGAAAACATCATTAACCTGGCCATCCAGGAAACCAACCAGGCCTACTCAAACAGCGGTGTTGTGAATGTGTCCGTTGTTTTAGAGCACAGTGAGGAGTTTAATTTTAATGAAGGTAATGATATTGAAAATGATTTAGAAAGTTTAATAGTGCATCCAAATGCCCAAGACTTGAGAGAAGACCATAATGCGGATGTGGTTATCCTGCTGACGGGACCCGAAGCATATCCAATTGTAGATTATGGGGGGGACTGTGAAGATGAATTTATTGATTGCCCTCCGGATAGTGGCCCTCCTAATCGCAATGAATTTGAATGGGGAATTGCGGGCACCCTGCACCTTGAAGAGGAAAGGGCTTATGCCATTGTGAATGTCTCAAAAGCAGCCGGACCGACCTACACCTTCGCCCACGAACTGGGACATATTCAGGGGGCCTGGCACCATCCTGATGATATCCACTCTGATGATTTAACGGAGAATCCCCCATTATATGATTACGGTTTTGGCCACCGCGTAAGCTATAGTTGTTATTCATTTTTTACCTGCAAAAGAGCTACTATTATGTCCTGGTCATTGGATAGTTATACCCATATCAAAGCTTTTTCTAATCCCCACATAAACGCCCCCCACGGGCCGGCTCTTGGGATTGTGAATGAGCGTGAAAACTACAAAGTACTGAACAATACCAGGGAGATCGTATCCGATTTTCGGGATGCCAATGAACCAATCGCAGGCATCTCTCACACCCCCGGCACCACCCACCAGTACGGACAAAATTTTACCTTCAACGATAACTCCTGCGGAGGAGAAGGGAGCATATCCTACCAGTGGAGGAAAAGTTATGGGAATCCGTTCAATTACGGTCCTGCCCACACCTCCTCTTCCTGGTTTGTTGCGCTCTCACCGGGCACATGGTATATTAAGCTTACGGTAAATACCAGCGAAGGGCAAAGCAGCAGCAAGGTAATTTCTGTGCAGGCACAGGAACATGAAGATGAAGGCTGTCAGCCGGGTTTTCCATGCGGGCCCATACCTAAAATAGTTTCCCCGGGAACGGAGCAGGCCCCGGAATCTTTCGCTTTGCTTCCGGCCTACCCAAACCCTTTTAACCCCGCCTCGCAGATTGACTTTGAACTGCCCGAAACCCGGCATGTAACCCTCGGGGTGTACGATATGACAGGGAGGAAAGTGGCCGTATTGGCCGACCAAAGCTTTACCTCCGGGCGGCACCGGGTAAACTTTAACGCTGCAGGTCTTTCCAGCGGTATGTACTTTGTGCGCATGCAGGCCGGAGAATTTGTGCAAACCCAAACCGTTACCCTGGTTAAATAATAATCGGTAATTTCCCAGTAGGTTGGTTCAACCTGCCGGGTTTTATACTTTTACCTCATGACTATACCACAACACATACTCCTTCCATTCCTGGTCTTTCTCTCCGGCTGCGGACTGTTCAATTCGAATGATGATCCCCCCGTCCCGTTTGAACGGGTCTTTTCCGCAGAAATAAACGGCGAGCCTTATGATGTGTCCAACATGTCCTCCAGCAGGGCACAAGCCGGTATAACCATGCAGGGAGGCTACCCGTATCTTCAAGTTTCTGCTAAGCAATTTAGTAAAGAATTTTACCCATACAATGAAAACATTAGTTTTTCTATGGTCTATGAGGAGGGAAAGACCACCTATCCCACAAGAATGGATACATTATTTAGTAATGGAAATTTCATCCGAATTATGGGAGGGTTGTACACTGAAGTGGGTGGTGATGCTGTAATTTCCAGCTACCGTCCACCGGGAGACGACGACGGCTACATTACTGTAGAAATGGAAGAACTGGAAGACGGGCGGTCTGCCGTTTCCGGCACGTTTGAGATGAAGGTGATTGTGAGTAGCCGGGCAGACCCCCACAGCCACCGTGTGGGGCAGGATACTTTGTACATTACCAACGGGAAGTACCGCGTGCTGCTGGTGCAAGACCAGAGGGATCAATAAAGCCACAACTAAAAATTAATCCATGAAGAAAATAATTCTCACACTCTTAATTTTCGGGGCCGTTAGTACATTATCATTTGCACAAAGTACTTACCTAGAAAAAGGACAAAATGGATTTGAAATAAGCAGTGTGGTTTCTGCAAATGAAAATGCATCTGGTTTCACCGGAAGGGTTGGTTATTCATTTTCCGGAGTATTCGATTTGAGTCTTTCTTTAGGCCGTTTTGGATATGATCAACAGTTTTTGGGAGAAGATTTATATGATACAGAAATTTCTCCTGTTGTTACTTATATACCTGTTAAACAAGATGATTCTATCCCTGTTTCTTTTGCTGTAAACGGAGCTTATCAGAGGTTGATATACGCAGGTGACGGATTAGATGAAAATAATGTAGATATGTGGGGTGACTATATCATAATTGGAGCCTCAATATTTTCAGATATTGAAATTTCTGATGCAATGAAATTTCAGCCTAAAGCAGGTGTCCTTTACAGTACTGGAGAAACAAAGATTGAAGACTCATCTGGCACTACATCTATTAGTAATAATACAACGGTATTAAACATAGGAGTATCTTTAATTTTTAAAACATCACCAGGTAAATCATTTGTAGTAAACCCATCAATAGGAATTCAAGAAGATTTTACTACTTATCGTTTATCACTTGGTTTTGTACTACCTCATAACTAAAAATCAGGCATAATCGGGCAGGCATCTCCACGGACGGATCCCGAGGACATCCTGTACATCATCAACAGTGAGTTACACGAGCTTCTGCGAGACGACAGGGATAACTAAGTCATAAACTGTGTGCAGTAAAACACTGAGTGTGCACGATCAAGAAATAATAAATATCCGTGAAGATCAGCTCCATCCGCATGATCGGCGTCCCATTAACCGCAGAGGCGCTGTGATCGCAGTGGAAAGTGTATGCGGATGTTCAATTCTGCCAATGGTAACGTTTTCCGAACAGAACAAAAACTTTATCGGTTGGAGGTTCGTCATTTTCTCTGTTTAATAAAAATTAGCAGACGCTGACAGGAGGTCTGGGAATACACCAGACCACGCTGTCAGGTCCTACACTCAGCGCCCACTGCGCCTCCGCGGTTATAAAAAATCAGAATAGAATCCTTGCCTGGACTCCGATATCACTTCGGCGGCTGCCCAGGATCTCGGTATTGCCGCTGCCGATGGTATTCCGGTTTTCGTAAAGTGTGGTTGCGGCTTTTGCCCAGATCTGCAGCCAGTCGGTGGCGCGATAATTTACCACGATATACATCCGCTGTCCCTGGTCGAACAGCATGGTATTCGAGAGCACAAAAAGCAGGTCATTTTCAAACTGGAAAACTCTTGAATCAAAATCATCGGTATCAAACATTGTTATCCGCGCATCGATAGTGAGGTTTCGCCGAGGGGTGTATCGGATATCCTGGAAAATGAGATAGCCGTAACTTGGATCGCTGACAGCAGCTCGTGCCCTTACAAAATCAAAACGGGTACGTAACCTTACCTGTGGATGCACCTGGTAAGCAATCTGGAAACGTGCGCCCGAGCGCTTGTTGTCATCCAGCAGGCGAATTTCGCGTCCCAGCGGATCGGTTGAAGCATATTCCTGCCCCCGCTGTTTGTAGCGGATCAGGGCGTACATATCCAGGTTTCGCCTGGGTTGATATTCAACAAGTGCGAGCCAGTCGTACCCCGAGCTGGGCTGCCGTGTTTGGAAACGGGCTGCGGGAAACCGGAAATGATCAAAATAAGCACTGACCCGGATATCACTGGTAATTCCCTGCCTGATCCCCACATAAAATCCTTCTTCATTTTGAGGGTTGCTGGATTGCTCACCAAAAGCTGCTCCGAAAATGGACTGGAAATCTCTGCTGTAATTGCGATATGCAAATGTCATATCGGTTGCCGGCCCTACATCCACTTCGGCACCGGAAATCAATCCGTATCCGCCGTTGTCGGTATAACCAACTTCTCCAAACAGAATGGTTGGCCCGGCGAGCAACCTGTAATCAGCCCCGAACGCCGAATGATCCTGTCCTTCAAAATTGAACACCTGGAAGGGTTGTGTTCCACGTAAAATCGGCCTGTCAAAATGGTTGCGGTAACCGGTAACTCCAACAAATCCGCGATTCAATTCATAACGGATACGCCCGCCATACGTTTCCTGGCCAAGATTTAGCCTTCGATCTCTTTCAGTAAGTGTGCGGTGTAAGCCTGTCTCGGTAGGAAAACGAACAAAAGTTTCGTCTACCTCTGTTGCAGTTCGTTGCCGGTTCGAATAAAATGCTGTAAACTGAAGTGTATTTCCCCACGTTGCGGCAATACCTCTGAACGCATTGGTTTCCTGGGCGGAAGTGTACGGGCGGATGCCCCTGTCATTCTTGCTCACGCTCCGGATCACTTCACTTCCTTTTCCAAATGAGGCACTGCTCCAGAGTGTTAAACCCTGTCCGAATCCAACGCTGTAATCACCAATGATTAAATCCTGAAGCCTTCCGTTATCGCGAAGAGCAATGTGCCATGACGTGTAATCGAAATCAGTCGGGCCGTTCAGAGGTTCTCCCGGATCTTTATCCTGCGTCAGGTTCATTGAAATATGGTTACTCTGGTACCTGAAGCGCTGCCAGTATTTAACCGGGCTGCCCACAAAACCGCCTTCCTCCGCCGGCCGCTGATATCCCTGCTGTTCTTGTAAAACCCGCTGATATCGTGAAAAAGCTTCGAAACGGCTGTTGCTTGTCCAGTAACTTCGATTTAAGTATAAATCACGCCCCCGTTCGCGTCCGGTGCCGATGGTTACATATGGGCGAATACGGTTTAATGTCACCTGACCGATGCCGGGTACCTGCCGTAGTTCATCAACCGATTCGAACGGTTTCACTTCCCGCCTGTAGCGAACTACAGCCTGGGCAAGCCTGAAATTCATGCCCGGTATTACCAGCAAATCGTCTACCGATGCACGGTTTATGTTCAGCGGATTGGCCGCAAGTTCCTGTAATAGTTCAACAAGTTGTTCAAGGTCTAGTTCGGAATCTTCGGGATCTATTTCATCAATCAGGCGCTCAATATCTCTGTCGACCTGAACCTGTGTTGTATCATCAACCTGGGCAAAAACAGTGAATACCGGGCCAATAAACAGCACCATTGTTAACAACAGAAAACAGAGAACTCTGAAGAAATGGCCGAAATTATGATCTATTTTTTTAAACCCTGACTTCAAACGGAGATATTTTAAATTTAGAAATTAATTCCGAGATCAATTGCCGGGCTGATTCCCAGCGGAATGTGTTGCTGTATGGCAATATTAATGCTGAAATTGTCTGTGATGTATCCAAACCCGGCGGAATACGTTTCCGGTTCTGTGGTAAATCCAGCTCTTGCAAACAGCGATTCAATAATTTCGAACTCTAAACCTGCCCGCCAGGAGATCGGGAAACGGACATCCTTAACCATTTCGATAGTAAAAAAAGCAAAACCGGAAAGCTGATACCCGAGCCCGATGGCGAGTTCACGCGGTAATTCTTCATCCGTTGCACCATAAGCCGGCTGATTAATATTTGTAGCACGGGCGCCCAGCCATAACTCATCAATAATTTCTGCCCCTAACCCTATATCAAAACCAATGGCACCGGCATTGCCGTAATTAGCTCCCTGGAAAACATGAGTGTATGTAACAGAACTCCCGAAATGAAAATTACCAAGCTGATTTTTGTAAGCGAGCCTCATTCTGTTTTCATTGAACAGATCAAAGCCGTACCTGTGCAGGCCGGCACCAAATGTTCCGAACGTGGTGTTGTAATTTCCGCTGAATGCCATATCCGTGATTTCAGATATGCCTAAATATCGAAATCCATAAAATGAAACACGGTTGATGTCCGTTTCCAAAAGAGCAGGATTCTGAAACACAGACCAGCTGTCGCCCGGATTGGCGACCCCGGTTTGCCCCATAGCCATATGTTTTGCGCCCATTGTTAATTGTGCGTTAGCAGGCACAGCAATTACAAAGATTAGCAGTGTGGTTAGCAGAGACAGCCGGAAGTTTTGTAGAATCCTTTGTATTATATGATCCATATAAAATTCTTTTAATTACACTATGAATATAAAGTACTGGACACTGAAAATCTTAACGGCTGCCTTATTGTTTAATTTTTCGGCATTTGTTGAAGAATTGTCTGCCCAGGAGTTTAACTGCGAGGTGAATGTAAACAGCCGTCAAATCAGTGGAAGTTCATTCGAATATGTTTCAGAATTGAAAGGAGCGCTTGAAGCATATATCAATAATAACCGGTGGACGGATGACCGCTATGAGGAAATTGAGCGGATACGATGCCAGATTCAAATTGTTTTAACCAGTGCAGATGATCAGTATAATTATTCAGCAGAAGTAGTTTTCAGCGTTCGCAGACCGATCTATAATACACTTCAGGAATCTTCTGCTATCATCTTATCAGACAGTAACTGGCGCTTTAACTATCCGCGGAATAAAAACCTGCTCAGGGACGATAACCAGTTCGATGATCTTACAAGTTTTATCGATTTTTATCTATACGTAATCCTTGGTTATGACTATGACTCTTTTGCCGAACTTGGCGGCACAAGATATTTCAACAGGGCACAGGATGTTTTTGAAATTGCTCAAAACACGAATGCTCCCGGCTGGGGCCGGTCAATCGGTGCACAGAGAAACAGGTATGGATTAATTAACGATTTGATGAGCCCGAATTATCATGATCTGCGCAAAGCAATTTACAAATATCACCGCCATGGGCTTGATCTGTTTACGATGGATATGGATCAGTCAATTGATGAAGTGATGGATGCGATCCGCTTGATCAGAGATAATAAAAGGGTGGCCAGCAATAATTATCTGTTTGATATTTTCTTCGATACAAAGTACAACGAAATAGTAGCACTTCTCAGCACAGCCGACGTGCAAACACGCCTCGATGCCTATAATCTTCTTCGTGATGTTGATCCGTCACACGCCTCTGTATATGAGAGATTGCAGAATTGATTGGGGTGAGTGAGAACGCAGAATGCAGAAGGAAGAAGATGTTGGCGGCAGTGGCGGTGATTGGCGGTTTTGGTAATTTTCTATGTCATATCTAATATCGAGAAAGGGTAACCGCCAAGTGCACGCCTTCGTGCAAAAAAGCACTTCGGAGTGCAGGCGCTAAGAGCGCAAAGAAACGCGAAGTTTATTATATCAATCAACAAAACAGTCCTAACGGGACGGAAGCATTAGCATGGGACGAAGTCCTATGTAGATGATAGTACCCTCCAACATAAGCTCTGAAAGAGCGCAAGCCCTGCATGGAAACTTTTACGGAATTGGTAAAGATTTTTGTACGACCCATTCAGATTGGAGGCATAATGATCACGGCAAAAAATCATGCCTGTTTTCCAAATCAGGAGAAGGCTTTCGCACCGTTGGCGCTCTCATATATGGTTGATTCTTCCAAACATAGGACTCCGTCCCATGCTAATGCTTTTGCCTCCTTGAGGCGTGTAGGGTATCAATTCAAATGGTATTATCTGATTTGACTCATGTTATTTCAACTAAACCACATTTTACTATCTCAAACCCGCCAACTGCAACCGCCGCTGCCTGCCCTCCGAAACCGCACGGCGGCGGTGAAGGCGGGCCAACCACTTCTGCCTTTTGCGTTCTGCCTTCTCCCTTATTTTATTAACGTCATCTTCTTCGTTAGCACACTATCTGAGGTAACCAATCTGTAAATGTAAACGCCGCTGGCGAGTGAGCCGGCATCGAATCGTACTTCGTGGAATCCGGCCTGGAATCTTTCGTTCGTCACAGTATGCACTCTTCTGCCAAGAACATCATATACCTCAATGCGCACCTGGTCTTCAACAGGCAGGCCAAAACGAATGGTTGTGGCAGGATTAAATGGATTTGGGAAATTCTGGTTCAGCGTAACATGCCGTGGTAATTCACCTGCATCGTCTCCCGGTTCAATCACCAGCCTGAATCTGGCACTTTGTGCTTTTTCCTTGGTTTTCTGCAGCAACTGAAAGTTTTGAACGGTATTTATAGCCGGTGGTGTTTTTGCTTTACTTTTTGCTGATAAATCAAAGCTGTAATGATCGGTATCGCGCAAGTTAACACGGTTGTTGCTCTGTTTATCAACCAGTTCAATTGTCCAGCTATCAGGAATATTCTCGAATTCAGGCCAGGTTATGGTAGATGCTCCGCTATAAAAACTGCCATCTGCCACAGATTCTATATGTACGGGTATTTCAATAGTTCTGCCAAAATTTCTGGGAAGATTATTGATTGCTAACTGGGTTCCGTCTTCAAAAAGTGAAAAAATATCAGTGTAAGAATCGGTTTCAAAGGGCAGTAATCTGTATG
>SLAU01000325.1 GCA_007126675.1 Balneolaceae bacterium | reverse complement strand
ATACCAGCCTTTTGGAGTCGGCCTCATGTTTATGTCAGTCACCAGCGATGTTATGCTGCTGAAATCGTGATCACCCTTTACCAGCGCAGGTTCGGGAACGTATTCGTACGTTTTACTCATGTTCAATAAGTTGCAATTAAATATCTTGGCAGAGTTAAGCCAGTTCTGAATTTGGATTACTTAATTTTGCTAAATAGGATGTTCTCGGCCTCACGTTCATCTCTTCAAGCATCACGTAATTACGTTCATTTTGCTTGTCAACAGAAACCTTGCTTTCGCGATCGGTTAAATCTCCGAAGGTAATGGCGTTAGCCGGACAGGCCTGCTGGCAGGCTGTTTGAACAGAACCATCAGCAGGTTTGCGTGAACCTGTTTCGAGCCTTGATTTAGACTTGGCCCGGTTTACACGCTGAACGCAATAAGAACATTTTTCCATCACACCACGGAAACGGATAGTTACATCCGGATTCATGGCCATTTGTATAATTTCAGGATCATCGCCATTCGTCAGGAACTCTTTTGTATAATTAAAGAAATTGAATCTCCTTACTTTGTATGGACAGTTATTTGCGCAATAACGGGTTCCGATACAACGGTTGTAAGTCATTTGATTCATTCCGTCGTCACTGTGTACTGTTGCAGCAACAGGACAGACCTGCTCGCAGGGTGCCAGTTCGCAATGCATACACGGCACAGGCTGATGATATACCTTAGGATTCTCGGGATCTCCTTCGTAGTAGCGATCTGTTCGGATCCAGTGCATGGCCCGGCGGCGTCCAACTTCTCGTTTACCAACAACAGGAATATTATTTTCGGCCTGACAAGCAATGGTACACACACCGCAGCCAAAACAGGCATTCAGGTCAATTGCCATTCCCCACTGTGGTTCATGGTCAGGACCGTATTGTTCAGTAAACAGTGACACCGGCCCCTGATCGGCAGTACCGCGGGCTTCGGCTTCTTTCATGCCAGGTACTTCAAATCCGTGAAAGCCTTTAAAAGTGGCAAACTCAGGGTTTGCTTTATATTCTTCGAGAGTAGCAGTTCGGATCATATCACGCCCTTCAAGGTTGTGATGATCCTGAACACTGGCAATCTCATAATTTTTGCCCGCATCGGTTATTTCGGCAGGCTGATAAAACATAGCCGTTGTTAACCGGAGTGGATAAACGTCAACGCCTACTCCGCTTGCAACACGGCCGCTGTTTTCACGTCCGTAACCGGCATATAATGTGATATTATCATCGGCGTGACCAGGCTCAACCCATGCGGCAATTTCGATAGTTGTATCGCCGGCTGCAATCCTGACCATGGGCACTCTGTTATGCCGGAAACTGCGCTCCGGGCTGATACCAATCGACCGAGCTGTTGCAGGACTCATTAGAGCAACATTATCCCAGGTAATCTTCGTCATCGGATCCGGCAGTTCCTGCAGCCATCCGATATTTGAATACCGGCCGTCATAAACTCTTGGATCGGGCTTAATAACAATTTCAGTTCCCGAAATGGGCTCAGCATTCAAGAAATCCTGAATTGAATTGCTAAATTGGTTGCTCAGTGATACATTCTCGGCACTGAATCCATCAGTGCTGTCAATTCCATCATGCAGCACCTGTTCCCAATTTCTTGTAAAATTTGTTTGATAGTATTGCCGCCAGGTATCCCGTACCAAATCGTATCCACTCTGTTTTTCACCATTCAAAATGATGCTTAACAGTTCTGATTCGTTGATACCATCAAAAAGCGGCAAAATTTGAGGCTGAATTACAGAACGATGTCCGGTGTAGGATAAACCATCACTCCAAGTTTCAAGGAAGTGAGCCCGGTTTATATGCCAATTGCAAACTTTTGAAGTTTCGTTATAGTAGTCAGACAGATGAATTGTAGTTTCAGCATTTAAGAGAGCACCGGCAAAATCGACATCTGCGGGAGCGGTAAAAATTGGATTCGTTCCAATCATGATTACTGCATCATACTGGCCACCCCTCAACTCATTTACAGCTTCAGCAAATGCTTCTCTGTCGTCATGTACAGAAATATGTGGCAACTGATGATAAGTTATCGTGCTGCCAACATTGCCAAGAGCAACATTTATGGCTGCTACAGCTGCATGTGCTCCTGCACTGTATTCGTTACCAACGCTGACTATAGATTCGCCTTGATTTGCAAGAAGCTCGTCACCCAATTTTTGCACCCATTCATGAGCGGATAGTGCATTGGTTACATTCTGGAATGCAGATAATCCGCTTATGTTTGCAGAAAGATAATTTGCAAGAGCATAAATAAAAGGTTCAATTTCTGATGATTTCAGTCTTAAACGATTATCGGCATACGAACCTGTGATCGAAAATCCGCTTTCTAAACTGTAAAGCCTCGACATTTCATCATCAGTGCCGGTGACTTTTCTTGCAGAGGTAATCTTACGTGCGTTTTCCACACTATTTTTATGTGCAGAAGGGGTGAGGAAATCATCATCAAAAGAGACAACTACATTAGCTTCGTCGTAATGATTTAATACCCGAAGCTTTCTGCCAAAAGCAATGTTGGTACCATTTAGTGAATTGTCTTCACCAAATGGTTCATATGTTACCCATTTTGAATTTGGAAATTGATTTAGTGTCTGGTCTTTAAGCCTGTTATAAGTGGGCGATGAGTTGGCTTCGCTTATAAACAGTATGCTTTTGTTGTTGTCAGAAAACAGATCGGATGCTGCGGTTTCAAAATCAGACAGTGATTGTCTGTTCCCGTTCATTCGCGGATGTCTTGACCGGTCAGGGTCGTACATACCAAGCATTGCGGCCTGGTGGTAAATATTTGTTCTTCCGCCACTTGAAGGATGATCTTCATTCCCTTCGAGTTTTGTTGGCCGCCCCTCACTGTTTTGAACAATTAAACCTGTAACAGTATCCTGAAAAGGCATACTGGTTGCATAGAAATTCGGTTCACCGAGAATTAAATCTTCCGGCTGTTTTGTATAAGGTAAAATTTTCTGTACCGGTTTTCTGCATGATGCAAAACCTGCTAATGCTATAGATGCTCCCATAACCCGAAGGAAGCTTCGGCGCGAAACCTGATCAGTTAATTCAGATGCATCTTCAGGAAATTCCCTTTCGGCAAATTTTTTGTATTCTTCGTTCTGTGCAAGTTCGTTTAAACTTTTCCAGTAAGTAGTTTCTTTTGGTGTATCAGTCATTCTTTGCAGAATCTATTATGAAAACGTGTATCGAAATCAATCAGTAATTAGTAGTGGCAAGCCTGACAATAAACAGGCGCATTAATATTATGTTTGGCAACAAGTTCCAGTCCGACTTCAACCTGATTTTCTATGCTGTATCCCATCGTAGTTACTTCTTCTACAGGGCGAATATGTTTTTCGGGTTCGCGGTGGCAGTCGAGGCACCAGCCCATACTCAGAGTCTCTGCCTGGTAAACAACTTCCATTCTATCTATACGGCCATGGCACGATTCACAACCTACTCCCAGATTCACATGTGCTGAGTGGTTGAAATAAGCATAATCAGGCAGCTGATGTACTCTGATCCATTCAATAGGAGTTCCTTCATCCCAGCTTTCAAAAACAGGTGCTAGTTGCTCGCTGTCGGTTTTAATTTGTGAGTGGCAATTCATGCAGGTTTCGGTAGCAGGTATATTAGCATGTTTAGAATCAAAAACCTGGGTGTGGCAGTATTGACAATCCATGCCAAGTTGGCCAACGTGTACCTGGTGGCTGAACGGCACAGGCTGTTCTGGCGCGTATCCAACCTGCGTAAATTCAGGAGAGAAGAAATACCAAACTATAAAAACCAAGGTATTCAATAAGATGATAGTACCGATCAGGATACGTCGTGGAGCTTCATTTGCCCACTTGGGAAAAATCTGAGCCATAAATTTGGTTCGTAATTACCAGTTGCTGATTAAATTATGTACCAGTAAAGAATTGCACTGAAAGTACCGAAAAAATGAATATTGACCATACCGAACTTTGACAGGAACGGGTATTTAAAATCATTCTAAATAGTATATGGTAGTCAGCTTAATCCAATTCTTTTAGAGTGCGAGAGAAAGATAGTACAGAAGTTCTAAAAATGCTTAAAAATCCATCGCTGATCTTAGCGGTTCCCGATGCTGTAAATTACTGTTAATTCTTTAATATGAAAGCAAATTGAAAGATATTGGTTTGTAGTGATTTAAGTGCGTATAGGGCATTATCGACCATTCAGAAAAAGATTTCAATTTTGGCTTTTCCTGATCTATACCTGAAAAGATCTCGTGAATAAGACCTGTTATTTGTGCGCGAATGGTGATTTAATTGGGGTTAACGTTTTGATATCGCACTCCCTGGTGCTATCGATATGATGTCCCTGTCGAGACATGCATTTCAGAATAAAAATTACTCGCATTCAATGAACAATTTCAATTCAGGTCTTTTCCTGGATATTCACAGAATAGAAATAGCTTTTAATGATACACGTCCGCATTCAACCGCGTCTCAGCGAGACGCTTTGTCGGTAGCACCGTCCAGGTGCGTTAATCGTTTTCGTCCTGTATGGACGATTTGTGTTTGGGATAGCAAGATATTTTATTCGTAGCAAATTCCTTTCACAATACGTCCCGCTGGGACGATCAGGATGATATCGCATTCCTGTTGCCGATAAGATGTCCCTGCCGGGACATGATTTTCAAAAATGAAAATAGAGATGTTTTTCACCAATAGCTCTGTCCCGAAGGGATCCGCCAATTCGGTGGAAAAGAGCGCAAGCCGGTTACAATTTCTCAGGAGATTAGATTTTGTTCATTGCCCAACAATCTGGTAAATACACACCAAATTCAGAGCTGGCTTTCGCACCGTTAGTGCTTAATGGTATAGGGTAAATCAACATACACAGGATGCTGTCCTGTGTTAATGCTGATGTTCCGTTGGAACTTGCTGAATTATTATGAACGCCTCCAACTTACTTATGCATCCGTGATTTAATTATACTTTACTTTTTTAACCAAAACCGGGAAAGCTTTTTTGAAAAATGTTGTTTACAGAAGTGCTATTTTTCAATCAACAAAATTCAGAACCTGGTGAAAGTAAATGAATCAATCTTTAGACGAGCAATTAACAGTTAAATTCATCAAAGAATTAAGTGTACCCAAAGCGATCGGAGTTATTTTACTGATAAGTGCAGCCGCATTTCTTTTTTTGATATGGTTAATCTATTTCAGAGAAACGGCAGAAACTACCGCAGACTGGGTAGATCAGCTTCCCGCACTAAATGCATTGCTAAACAGTGTAAGTACGGTACTGATCATCAGCGGATTTGTAGCCATTAAGAAGAGAAAATTTATTGCCCACATGAAGCTGATGCTCACTGCATTTGTAACTTCAGCTCTCTTTTTAATCAGTTACCTGATTTATCACAACTTTGTAGGGCACACCCCATTTCCGGGTGAGGGATTTGTAAGGCCGGTCTATTTCACAATCCTCATTTCACACATTATACTTTCAGCGTTTGTTGTGCCACTTGTATTAACCAGCTACTATTTTGCATTCTCCGGAAAATTTAAGACACACAGAAAAGTCTCCAAGTGGACTTTTCCCATATGGCTCTATGTATCGATCACAGGTGTGATAATTTTCTTCTTTTTGAATGCGTATGTGTGAGGGCAGGGTACAAGGTTCAGGATATTATAAAAGTTGAGCGCTCAGCATCTCCCCTTGAGGGGAGTGCCGAAGCGGAGCGGAGGCGTGGGGTGTTCATCATTCAACTAATTTGCTGAGTATGAAACACCCCTCCCTCCTGCAGAAAAACACTGCCGGAGTACTCCCCTCGAGGGGAGATTATCCTAGCCAACAACAGGATTACAAAAACTGCTCTCCTGCTTCTGGGATTTTTACTTCGGTATCATCGCAATACTCTTTCACAAATGCGCGAAACTCTTCCGGGTCACCGGTCAAAACAGGGAATGTGCCATAGTGCATAGGCACGGCCAGGCTTGCCCCGATCATTTCGCAGCAGATAGCCCCTTCCTGTGCGCCCATCGTGTAGTAATCGCCAATCGGAACAGCCACCACGTGCGGGTCATAGATATTGCCGTAAATCTCAAGATCGCTGAAAATGTTGGTATCGCCCATGTGATAAAAGCAGATATCATCTTCAAAAGAGATGATCAGTCCGCCGGCTTCTCCGGCATATTCTCCATCAAACGAAGAACTGTGATTTGCATTCACAAGAGTTACTGAAAAGTCATCAAAATCAACAGTGCCACCTTTGTTGAACTCAATTCTTTGATTTTCGGTCAGCCCGCGCTTTTTAAGCAGTTGAGACAACTCAACCTGTGCTACAACTTTGCAATCAAACTTTTTGGCGAGTTCAAGTGTATCACCTACATGATCTTCATGGCCATGAGTGAGCAGTATGTAATCTATTTTATCAGGATTCTTGTGCTCATCCGGAGTTGCAGGATTTTGAGACAAAAAAGGATCTATATAAATGATGTTCCCATTTGGTGATTCGAGCCGAAAGGCGGAATGTCCCAGCCACCATGCTTTTACATTAGTTTCCATAATTGATCTCTTTATATTTGAGTTAGCATTTACTATATCTTTAAACAAGAAAGAAAAACTAATCGTTGACAAATGTTTAAAGGAGTGTTATTAATATAACAAGAACCTGAAATGTGATGTGTAGCTTTTTTGTTACAATTATCAAAATAATAGGAGGACCTAACTAAATGTCAGAACGAATAAAAATTCATCCTGAAAATCCAAAACGTAAACAAATCTTTGAACTTGTAGATGAATTACTTGACGAGGGAGTAATCATGGTGCCAACCGATAGCCAATATGCTCTTGTTTGTGACTATCAAAATAAAAGAGGAATGGACAGAATCAGGCAGATCAGGCAGATGGGAAAGAAAGATCACTTATCTGTGATGTGCTACAGCCTTGAGCATGCATCTACATTTGCAAATCTTTCTGATGATAATTTTAAACTGATAAAACGTCTGATTCCGGGACCGTATACATTTGTTCTGCCGGCTACCCGAGAAGTACCAAGACTTTTAACCCATCCCAAAAAACGAACCGTTGGAATTCGTGTGCCGGAGTACCCGATTTGTCTGCAGATGATTGAAGAATTGGGACGGCCTGTGATGGCTATTACAGCCAAACTGCCCGGCGTTGAACATGGCAATCCTGATACAGATCATCGTGAAATGTATCTGAGCAGATTCGATAATCTTGTGGACTTAGTAGTGGATAATCAGCAACCGTTATCGAGCGAACAAACCACAATACTGGATCTCACCGGTGAGAATCCGGGATTATTACGGGAAGGGCTCGGGATGGAAAGGCTGCGTGAAGCGTTAAAGCTTCAAAACATGATACTTGAAGAAGCGGCAGTGGCTTAAGATGGCAATACTAAGTTTTTTTAGCGGCCTCAGAAGTTTCATGAGCGGAGGCGGAAATGAGTTTAACGAGTTTTGGAAAATCCCGGAGACGGAAAGTGAAATAGAAAATTTAATTCAGTCATCATCAAAACCATTGCTTTTTTATAAGCACAGTTTTGCCTGTGGTATTTGCGCATTTTCAAAAAGTGCACTCGAAGCCGAACTTGAAAAGATCAGCGAACTGGCCGATCCGTACTTTATTGATGTTCGTGCATCAAGAGAATTATCAAATAAAATCGCAGAACTTACAGGAGTTAAGCATGAATCACCGCAGGTTGTTATTGTAAAAGATGGTGAGGCAGTTTGGAATGCTTCGCACGGGGCAATCAATTCGGAAGAAGTGTTAAAAAATCTGTAGACAGATTTATTGAGCTTAAGAATCAAGAGCTTTCTTAATGCTTTCGGTGTAGTCGGGTTTTAATACTCCTTTTTCAGTGATGATGGCGGTAATCAGATCGTTTTTTGTTACATCAAAAGCCGGATTATAGGCCTCCGTTTTTTTCGGGGCCATCAACTTGCTTCCAAAGCTCGTCACTTCTTCCGCATCACGCTCTTCGATCTCAATCTCTTCACCTGATTTTGTATTCATATCAATCGTAGAGTAGGGTGCCGCTACATAAAAGGGTATACCGAAATGGTTTGCAAGTATTGCCAACCCTGATGTTCCGATTTTATTTGCGGTATCTCCGTTTCGTGCAATACGATCTGCCCCAAGTACTACTAAATCCACCAATCCCTGGTTCATCAAACTGGCCGCAGCAGAGTCGATATTAAGCTTGAACGGTATTTCAGCTTTTTGCAATTCCCATGCAGTTAAGCGGGCTCCCTGCAGCAAGGGACGTGTTTCATCAACCCAAACCTGTTTAACTTTGCCGGCAATATGAGCATGCAATATGATTGAAAATGCAGTTCCAAACTCGGCAGTTGCCAGGCCACCGGTATTGCAATGTGTCAGAATTCGGGCATTATCAGGAATCAACTTCATTCCATGTTCTCCTATCGACTTGCACAACCTTCGGTCTTCGTCGTGTATCGTTTTTGCAGTAGATAGCGCCAGCTCTTTTAAATCGGAAATATCTGACTTTTTCTTAGAGTAAATGGTTTTCAGAATACGGTTTAATGCCCACGACAAATTTACAGCGGTTGGGCGAGAGCTGTTCAGATAATCGGCTACGCGTTCGCATTCGCTGTAAAATGTATTGAAGGTATTTTCGGGCAGATCTTTGATTCCCAGGTAAAATCCATAAGCCCCTGCAATCCCAATGGCGGGTGCACCTCTTACCTTTAATTTTTTTATAGCATCCCAAACCTGGCCGGAGGTTCTCAGATCAACATACACCTCCCGTTCGGGCAAAAAAGTTTGATCAATGATTGTGATATGGCTCTCATTCCATTGAATTGATTTAAACGGAGTGCTGTATTTATTCATATTACTATAATTTCTTCTCCATTTTTTTCAGTGTGTCATGTATAGAATTTAACAGAGGAATCAGTTCAGAAGTTTGATTTTCGCTTGCCGGTTGTGATGAGCTGCCGCTGCTTACGTTTGTTACCTCATCACGCTGATCCATAACCATTTCTCTGAACTTATGTGCATCCATGATTCCTGTCAACGTCATATCTGCTGTGCTTTGTGCACTTTGCCCGGCAGTTTCGATGTATAGTGAGCTGAGGCCGAAATATCTGAGAACCGGACCTTCGCGGAAAGTAAGGTCCTGAATTTTATCAAGCGGTATTGTTCGCTCTGTTTTGAACCAGACACCTTTGCGAAAATGAAGCGCGCGAGTTGTGAGTTCACAAAACAGATGGTCGAAATACTTTTGAATGTAAATTTTACCGAAGATCAGCCAAAAGGGAAGCAACAGAATCCCGACAATTGTGATTACACAAAACAGACTGCCGCCAACATAAACATAGGTTTTCATTCTGGGGTCAAACTTGGCTTCAACCAACTGCCTTGCCCGTCTTGGATTAATTTCAGATTCTGACATGATTTTGAATGTTAATGTGTGTTGTTGCTGTAAGGGTGGGTATATGACTTAAAGAAATAACGGGACAAAATATCATT
>SLAU01000330.1 GCA_007126675.1 Balneolaceae bacterium | reverse complement strand
GTTAAAGGTGATCGAAATATCGGAACCGACGAGACAAGGTTTAACGTGACAAGATCTTCGGTAGAGCTTGTAAACACAAAGAGAGATGATGCACTTTTAATGCAGCTGGCGGAAAGAACCGGTGGACAATTCCTTGAAGACGGGTCCCCCGAAACAATGTTTGAACAACTTAACGAGATGGATAAAAACCAGATCGTTGAGAATCGAATCGTAACAACTCATTTTCTATCGGACCTCCCCTTTTGGTTTGGATTGGTAATTCTATTATTAGCATCTGAGTGGATTTTAAGGCGTACTGCTTCTTTGCCGTAAGTGTTTTTCTGGTACTCACCCCTGCCTCTCGGACTCACCCCCTGTCCCCCTCTCTACTCACTCCGTTCGCATAGAGGGGAGACTCCTGAAGAAATTTAATATTCGATTTTAATTACGAGCTTCAAACAGATTTCGAAGTCACCCCTGCCGTCCCCTCTCTGCGAGCAGAGAGGGGAATTCCTGGAATGATGTATTGATCGAAAATTTGTTTAAATGCAAAAAGTAAGTTTCGAAGTCACCCCTCTCTATCGAGATAGAGAGGGGCCGGGGGTGAGTCCAAGCAAATTGGGAACAAGCAACGAATTTCGCGATCAGTTTACGGAGATCCCTCGGCTCCGTTCATCGCTGTGCTCTTCACTCGCTCGGGATGACAGGTTGTTTTTTTAATAGTAAGGCGGCGCTTAAAATATCGGGTTTTACATGGCATCGAGCCGCGCCGCCCCTCTCATGAAATGAAGCCATGTCATCCTGGCCCTGCCTCGCCGGCAGGCAGGCGACGGCGTGCTTTCCGCGGAGCGGAAGGATCTCATTGAAAAAGCAATATATTATTCTTTAAGCCATAACACGCATTGTTCGGCTTGGCAATGGATGGTTATGCAATTTATAAGGGCAAATACTGCAAGTTTGCCGGAAAATAAAATCATAAAAAAAGCCCTACCCCAAAAGGGTAAGGCTTTAAAAGTTTGGCCAACGCTGATTTACTTAAAATAATCAGCCGTGGGTTAAACTATTACTTATTCTTTCTTGGTAACCAGCAGAACGATGAGTCCGATGATTACGGCAAGACTAACAAGGAACAGAATAAACATGAGGTTTGATACAGGTTCTGCTGCTTGTCCCCAGGAACCAACTTTCACATCAATTGCTGCAATATCGCCTTGTGAAAGTACATTACCGGCTACGAGGAATTCACCCCATTCAGCTTTAACCGTACTGTTCCAGAATTCACTGAAATTGCTGAACATTTCATAGTCTTCTTCAGAATTCTGTCCAAGACTTACTTCAGTCATTTCATCTACATATGTGTTCAGTGCATTATTGAATGCAGTTGCACTTGTAAATGAAGGAAGCTGAACTCCGCTTTGGTTGAAAGAAGTACTCAAAGCGTTCCACAATTTATTGTCAACGCTTGCAAGCCATGCATCAAGGTGATCATCAATTTCCTGCTTAGCTTGTACAGGCTCTTCAGCGGCGTAGGTACTTGCCATGCGTTCGCCAACATTGTCCCATACTTCAGAGAAGTAGCCGTGCTGTGCACGCATTCTCAGATAGTCCTCAGAATCAAGACCTGTTTCTCTTTCAGCAAGATTGATATACTCAGCAAGAATTGTTCGAAGCAGATCCAGGGGATTATCTTCCAGTGCTTCGGCAGCAGCTGCAATTTCTTCCTGGGTTTGTGCGTCCATAGTCTGGTAACGCTTCAGCAGATCTTCAAGAAGATCAGAAACAAATGCATCTCTGTTTTCAAGATTTTCTCTGTACTGACGTACAAGGTTTGAGAGTCTTCGTTCGTTTTGAGCAGCTCTTTCCAGCCTGTTTGCCAGTGCCTGTGAATCTTCATCAAGGGCAGAAAGCCGATCTCTTAATTCTGCCATTTCATCTTCAAGCTCAGCTACTTTCTCGTTCAGAGATTCAATAACCTGAACGTTGTTCTCAGCAGCTGCATATCTTGAGCGCAGGTCAGAAATTTTTCCTTCAAATGAATTGGGATAAATATATCCGTCAATCAGAGAAGAATGTCCTGAATTATCGGCTTCAAGCGCATCAATATCTGCGTTAATTTCACTTAATTCCTCACTTGAAACAGCATTATCTACCCGTTCCACGAGTTCATTATAATCAGCTCTGAAATCCTGCACTACCTGGTAATCGGACTGTTGTGCCGTTACTGTGGTACCTGCAACAAATAAAAGAACTGCTAAGGTCGAAATAGTTGTTTTCATTAATTTCTTCATAGTTGTTCCTCTTATCTCCGTCCGTTATGATCAAGATTGTGAGTGTCTCCGGTTGCAAGATCAACAAGTTCAATGAAGCCATCTCGTTGATTAAATGCCGGTTGTTGCAATGCATCACCCGGAATACGAATGATATTTTTTTCATCGAGTCCGCCCGATGTAACTTCAAGGACGTACACATGATTAAATCCACTTGCAGTCAGGAAATAGTATCCCCTGTTACTGCGAATAAGACGAATTTCATCAACTGATGATATGCCCTCTTCATCTAATACAGGTGATATATTGAATTTAATTGCATAGCGTTTGTCATGAACTTCATTGTTCTCTACAGTGAGTACACTCTCAACAGGTTGAGAATAGTCTACATTTGAGATTTCAAGTGAAGAACATGCAGCGGCGCTAAACAAAAATGCAACACACATTGATAATGTGAGTAATTTTGATTTTGCCATAATAGTATTATGTCTGATGTTTTAGTGATTGTTATTGTATATATGAAACTACTTATTTTGTTCCTAAACAGATAAAATACAATGATATGGAATTTCAGCAGGCAGATTACTTTTTCCCTTTAAAAATTTCAATTCCATAATAAAAGAAAAACCTGTAACCTTTCCACCAAGTTTCTGAATTAATTCAACAGCGGCCAGCGCTGTTCCTCCGGTTGCTATTAAATCATCATGTATTACCACATTTGCTCCCTTCTGCAATGCATCTTTGTGAATTTCAAGGGAATCTGTGCCATACTCGAGTTCATATGAATGACTTAAAGTTTCGGCAGGAAGTTTACCCGGTTTTCTTACAGGTATAAATCCTGCATTTAGTTTCAGAGCAAGATCAGGTCCAAAAAGAAACCCGCGGGATTCAAGGCCAACAACATAATCTACTTCAGCTGATTTAAAAGGCTCAGCCAATATGTTGGATGTTATTTCGAGTGTATCAGCATCTGCTAGCAATGGAGTTATATCTTTAAACTGGATTCCCGGTTTTGGAAAATCAGGAACGTTTCTGATCTTTCCCAACAATTTATGTTTTATGCTTTCGGTGGTAACTTCCATAGTTTAAACTTATATCCCTGCCAAACGTTATAGTATATCCGTCTATAAAAGACTTAAATTAACATTTTTTATAGCAAATGTTTAACGAAAATCATACATCAGAACATAATTTTTTTATGGCGAAAGCTTTTAAACAAGCTGAACTTGCCTATGAAGAAGGTGAAGTGCCAGTAGGAGCCATTGTTGTACATAAAAACAGGATAATTGGCCGTGGTTACAATCAAACTGAGAAGCTGAACGATCCAACGGCACATGCAGAGTTAGTTGCAATTTCATCTGCATGTGCAACTATTGAGAACAAATATCTCACAGATTGCACTCTGTACGTTACGCTGGAGCCATGTATGATGTGCGCCGGTGCTCTTGTTTGGTCAAAAATTAGTACGGTTGTTTTTGGTGCAATAGATGAAAATGCAGGCGGCTGTGGTTCACTATTTAACATAGTTCAAAATAAGAATTTAAATCACAGAGTTGAGGTCATTCAGGGAGTTATGGAACAGGATTGCTCATTTCTTCTGAAATCGTTTTTTAATGAGAAGAGAAAAAAATAGTCTGATTTAATTCAGCTCTTATTAAAGTATTTCTGCTTTAGCCTGATCATTTTAACAGCAAACTCTTTTCTTCCTTTTATAGTGGCCAGCGGCATTAGCACTTTAAACAGTAAATAGAGTAATAAAATTAAAAACAGAGTCACATAAACTGCATATTCCTGATATGTCTGAAAGTAACCAAGTAATTGGTGCCCGATAAGTGTTGATAAGCCAACAAAGAATGGAGTCCATAATGATATTGCACCAATAAAATACAGCGAAAAAATCCAAAAGTTTGCTTTAACCATACCAGATGTGAAGTATACAGGGAAGCGTGTACCCGGTAAAAATCTGCTTCCGAAAATTATCTGCATACCTTTAGACTCAAACATATGTTCGGCCCATAAAATATCTTTCTCTTTTATAATCCACCGAAATGGTATCCATTCTAATGCCGGTCTTCCCAACAATCTTCCAAGCCAGTATACACTTATATCAGCAGTTAATATT
The DNA here is from genome assembly GCA_007126675.1 of Balneolaceae bacterium. Taxonomy (GTDB): domain Bacteria; phylum Bacteroidota; class Rhodothermia; order Balneolales; family Balneolaceae; genus SLAU01. Next base: position 23,370 of record SLAU01000330.1, on the reverse strand, counting down.
CCCATATAACACGCTAATACTGCATACCAGAAGTCAATAATTCCGCTTGCAGCAGCTAATCCTGCACCAATACATGCAAGATCTTCACTGATAAGCGTTACAGCAACAATCAGCAGCATCAGTATCAGCAGCGTAAGCCCTTCAGCTGTTTCCCTGGCAGTTTCATCAAATGGAAGTTCAGACTCTTCTACCCTTTCAATTAATGCGTCATCCGTTTTGGTCAATTCATCTTTATCAGCACTTACTAAAAAATTAGTTATTACCGGAGTTAATAACTCAGCCGGCTGTTCTGTTATTGAATCATCCAATATCAAGTGCTTACTCTGCGGAATTAACCGATATATTTCTGAGCCGGTTGCTTTAATTCCCTGTCTGTCGCTTTCAAAATTTATTATCATTGCCGGACTCTGAACTTTGACAAACTGATCACGAATATCCCTCTGATCCAACTCTCTTAATGACTTGATAAACTCTGTTTTAACCGGCTGCTGATGATACCACCCTGCATGAGGTATTACATACTTAATAAAACCATGAACCGGGTAAAGAAGTGAATAAACTATTCGGTTTAAGTGATAATTTCCTAAAAACTGGTACTCCTGAACTCCCATGCTCTGAATGAACAGCCAGCTGTCTGATCGGTTTTCTTCCAGAACTTTTTCATCCGAAACCATCACAACCCCACCATAACCAACTCCAATACTATACCAGGTTGGATAATTTTTATTATTCATCAGCTGTCTTACAAATTCCGCTCTTGATCTGTTTGAATGGCTCACAGAACTTCCATCAATTGCATGTGACGGATAATCCGGAATGATAACGGTGCGCTGTTTCGCTAATTCTTCTGCGAGGTTGTGTTCAAGTTTACTATCTAAAAGATTTGGATATATAATTACCGGGGTGGTACTCTTACTACTACCGTATAAATAATAACTGATCTCTATCTGCTTATCTGCAACTGTAATCTCAGTTTTATGTTTATTGAGATGATCTTTTTCCTGTTTAGGGAAAAAAAGCTGTACTGAAATGGATATTCCATGCGATAACAGAAATATGACTATTAAGGTTATCAGCAGCTTATTTTTAGGTAGAAAACCTCTCATTACAGTTTATGACTCCGATGAAACCTTCTTCTGATATTCAGGAAGATAAACAGGCTTATAATTATCAGATACTCTTTCATAAAGTAGCTTTGCCAATTCTTTTCGGTCGTCATGTATTATTCCGTCCTCAGAAAATGTAACATTAGCAAAAGACCGTTTAAGTGTACAAAATCTTAAAAAGTGAGATAGCATAGGCTCATCACCGTACCAAATCAATTTACTAATTAATCCGGGATCATCACTTAGTGTATCATAGCATAGCGTTGAGCTGTAGACTTTAATGTTCTCAGCTACTGCAAACTCAAGCAACGAAGGTTTAAAAGGCAGAATTTTGTCACCGGGCGAAATCCTGCCTTCAGGAAAAATCAAGACACCAGATCGGGGATTTACGTTTTCCGCAATTTCTTTATTCACTCTCTTCACATCCATCCTTTTTTCCCGGTCTATAAAAATCACACCAATATTCTTCGCGATAAAACCAAATACCGGCCATCTTGAAACTTCGGCTTTCGAAACAATGGTTGCATCGACAATTGCGTAATAAACCACGATATCGAGATAACTTAGATGGTTTGATACCAAAATAAAAGGCGGAGCAGGCGGTTCACCTTCAATATTTATTTTAATTGAAAAAATGTAAGCTACTGTTTTACCCCAAATGGATAGTATCCGGTTTCTCCATCTTTCAGTTTTTCTGCCAATAAGTGAAAGACAGATCGATCCTGTTAAAAGAATCAAAAAATAGAACAGAGTAAAAAAAACTACGCCAATCGATTTGTATATTATTCTCAAAATTTCCATTTGACAAATATAGAAGTTAATCTGCCCTGATTCATTCAAACTTTTTGTTAAAAATATCGTTTACGTGAAAAGTTACATATCTGATAACGGATATTATCTGAGTTTGCAACGAAATGTTTATTTGATTTGTATTTTCTGTCAGCGTAACTATCAACAAAGTAGATAATGCTACACTACAAAACATTTATAAATAGTCCGGAAAGTGATTGGGTGGTTTTTATCCACGGTGCAGGAGGTTCGTCTGCCATATGGCATAAGCAAGTCAGATCTTACCAGGATTACTTTAATGTTTTACTTGTTGATTTGCGAGGCCATGGCAGATCGAAAGAGATGAGTACCATGAAAAAGTATTACAAGGAGAAATATACATTCAAAACTGTAAGTAAAGATGTAATTGAAGTTTTAAACAAAAAGGGAATTGATAGTGCCCATTTTGTTGGTGTTTCGCTTGGAACAATTTTAATTCGTACCATAGCAGATATGGAGCCAAACAGAGTTAAATCGGCCGTAATGTGTGGAGCCATTACCCGGATGAATGTAAGATCAAGAATACTGGTTTGGCTTGGGCATACCTTTAAAAAAGTGGTCCCTTTTATGTGGCTTTATAAATTGTTCGCCTGGATTATAATGCCGAAGAAAAATCACCAGGAGTCCCGGTTAATGTTCATAAATGAGGCTAAAAATCTTGCAAAAAAGGAGTTTTTGAAGTGGTTCAGGTTAACATATGATGTAAATCCCTTGCTCAGATATTTTAAAGAGAAAGAGATGGAAAACCCCACTCTTTACGTTATGGGCAGCGAAGACCACATGTTTCTGCCGCCGGTACGGAAAATGGTGAAAGATTTTCAGAGAAGCCGGTTACACGTTATCGAAGATTGCGGCCATGTTTGTAATATTGAGCAACCGGAATTATTCAATGAGATATCACTTGAATATCTAAAAGAACAGGCCGAACCTGTTAAGGAAACGGCCTGATAGTTAGCATTTGCTTTTCTTCAGTTCTCCTGGCTTAATTCCAGTCTAGCCTTTCTTCTTTTATAATTCTGGACAGCCAGGCTTCTGCCTGACGGTTTCTTTGAATATATCTGGTAAGTTCAATTGCTTCATCCGGATCATGGAAACCTGCATAAGCAACGAAATACCAATCGGTGGCAGGATTATATAACATATGTGCATCAAGCCCTTCATCTATAAAAGATTTATAAAGTCTGTCGGCATTTGCCTGCACAGTGAAAGAACCGCCGATTACATAAAAGCGATAATCCTCCTCATCTCCATTCATATTTTCTAGTTCCATAGGCTTCCATTCACCCTTATACCGATCAAGCGCTAAACGGTCTAGTTCTGCTTCTGTTAGCCGTGTTTCATGTCTATCAGGTTTATCTTCAACAGTAGGTTCGGGCTTATATTCCGGTTCTGGCTCTGGCTCGGGTTCAGGTTCTGGCTCAGGCTTAGGAGTTGCCGGTTCAGCGTCATCCAATGGCATATCAACGCTGGGTACATCAACATCATGGCTAATATCACCGGGCTCAACAGGTGATCTCGGGCTTACATAATCCAAGCGTGTTCTGTGTGTATTTTTTTGGTCATCTAACAACTGACTCTGTGATTGAAATGCCCGTGCTAGGCGAGTGTCGATTGGCTCTTCCAGTTCTGCCTGAAGCAAAATAATTAATTCATCTTCCAAAACATCTGTTGAGTTATAACCAAACAAATACTTAAGGCCAAAGAACCAGCCTGGAAGGTCCTTAAGAATAGGAATACCCCTTCGCACTTCAGCACGCTCTGTTCTGTAAAGACCGGCAATAACTGTACTTTCACCATCAATTAATAATGCGTGAGTTCTGGCTTCCTGTTTGTTAATAACAGTACTCACCGGATCCGGCTGAGCTGATGATCTTTCTGCGTCAAGTTCGAGATAGATAAGCGTGGTATCACCTACTTCAACTATTTGGGGTCTTACACTTAATATAGTACCAGTACTGAAGAAAGTATCAGTCACATTTCCTGCAAAATCTCTTTGTTTGATAGAAAAATCCTGACCAACCTGGATACGGCCTTCCTCACCATCCATCACTTTAACGCTTGGAGTTGCAAGAATTCTACCAAGGTTATCTGCTTCGAATGCGCTGAATAAAGCCTGTACTTCAATTCCTCCACCTACATCACCAAAATTGATCAGTGAATTAAAAACGTTTTGTGATACGTTTTGCGCACCACGTGCATTTACACTTACAAACTGGCCATTAAACTCGGCGCTAGGAATTTGCTCCGATCCGTCTTCTGTCACAAAATCTACAATATTTGAAGGTATATTATTTGTGAGTGTTGACCAGTCAACACCAATTTCTCTTAAAGCTCTTCTGCTGCCTTCAAAGAATGTTGCGTTTATTCTTACTTCACGTGTTTGTGTTGAAACTTCCCTTTCACCAGGTCCAACAGCAGGTCTTGTTTCGGCCCTTTCAGGTTCTAATTGTTTCTGTGCTTCATCACGTGTTACAACCTCATACATATCCTCAGATTCAAGAACTACAAGGTTTTGAACTCTTAAGATGTAGTTCAATGCATCTTTCCAATGCATTGGAGGTAGCGACACACCAATAGCCCCGGTTGTTCCGGTTCTGTCAATGATTAAACGGTTTTCAAATTGACTGGCATAGTTATTTAGTACTTCAATAGCATCCGGAAAGGGTGTGCTGCGGTCAAACGAAATGATCTCTTCAGGACTTGTGTACTCCCGGAATTCTCTTTCCTGCATTTGTGCCTCTGCAGTAGTCGGAATTAAGAAAATTAAAATGAATGAGAAGTAAATGATATATTTTGTATTCATAATTTTTTGTGTCATCGCTGAACCTCCATTGTAACCGTTTCTAAAATTCCGCCTTTATTTAACCTGAAAGTTGCTCTTCCTGCATTAACATCAATTGAAACTAATCGGCCTAAATAAACCCGATCGTTTTCTCTATGGGTTACCATTCGGCCGTTTTGATTCATCAGGTAAACTACGCCCACACCAATACCCACTAATCTGCTTTCCTCAACATTAGTTAATCCGTCTACGTTAGGCTCTATACTTCTGATTAATGGGAAGAATGGATTGTGAGTTGACATAGTTATTCTGTCTGATACACCCGGAGTTACAGGTGCATCAATTAAAGCAAGACGATCAAAATATGAGCTGATATTGAATGTAAAATTCACATGATTATAACTGGGTTCAGCCCCTGTTGGGCTTATAGTTATATTGCTAATTTTTTGAACAGGCTCACTATGTTCAATTCTACTGATAAAATTGAGAAGCGCACGGTGAGAGGCCTGCCCTGTAATTTGAGATTGTACCACTCCATACTGATCTGTCATTGTAGAATCATTGAAGGTAAAGTCAAACGCAACCGGGTCAGTAGCACTTAGAATTGAAAGGAATCTGTAAATTTGATCAGGATCGCTTGTCCGGAATAATGTTTTTTCGAAATTTTCAATAAAAGCGGACGATTCCTCAAACTGAGTCAATAGAGATTCAAGCTGAGCGGCCGTATTCTGTTTGTTTCTCAACTCTGTTTCTCGCTCAGAAATAACTGTTTCAAGTGAGTCAATTTGTGGTTGTTGTACAAATGCTAAGTAAGCATATCCTAAACCAAGAATAGATAAGAGCACAACCAAAAGAATTATAGTATTTCGTAATGCGTATGACATTATTCAGCTTAATTAGATTCTATGAAATCACGGGCAAAATCTGGTGTATACAAAGATTTGTCACCTGTTATTTCTCTTATCATCATTGTAAAGAAATAAACATCCCTTTCGCGAACTTCTTGTTTTCTTACATTCAGCAAAGTTACCGATTCAAACTTTCTTGCTAATTCGGGTATTCTGGCCTGCTGAAGTGCGTAGCCATCAACCATCAGCACGTCATCAGATTGCCTTACAGAGTTAATCCATAATCCACCGGTCTCATTTACTGCCCTATTAAACAGATCAAGTGTGGTTGTCCACCGGATGTTATCTTCACTCAGTTCAGTTAACAGGTCAAGCTGTTCCTGCATAGTTGAAAGTTGTGCTGATAAATCTTCTGCTTGCTGTACCAGCGGCCTTAATTCGGTAATTGAGGTTTGTAACCTGTCAGCCTGGGATTGCAGTGAATCAATTTCTGAGCTGTTTTGCTGGTAAAAGTGATTCAACAATATTGGGCTTAAACCGATTAGCAATAATAACACAACTCCGTGCCACTGCAGTCTGAAAACTTTTTGCTGATCTTTTACGTAATCAGGAATAAATGATATTTTCGGATATAGATTAGTATCATATCTGGCCGCGATAGCCGCTAACCCAATGGTGGTTGTAAAATTTCTGGGTTCTTTTTCTAATTCACTGTCAAATAATACTTTATCCTCATTAAATTTAAAATCTTCAACAATCAGATCAGTGAAGCTTTTTCTGAAGAAGTCAAGAGCTTTATTTCCTTCAGTATTATTAAAAATAAGCAGCTTATCTAAGCCGGGAATTTCTCCGGTATCGAGCTGAAAAAGAAGTTTTGAGAAAATAGTATTCAGATACGATTTATTCTTAGTACCCTCATTAATAACCGGTGAAATTTGTAATACCTGATTGCCACGCATAAATAGTATACGGCTTCTGTGAGGGCCAAGCTGCAGCAGTCCGGTAATCGACTCATCTTCTTCAATCTCATAGTTGCTTTTATATAAGCCAACCATAACAGATTCGTCACAAACTACATCTGTTATAAAATGTGTATTGCTGCTATTTGAAGATCTGATATCGTTAAGCAGCTTTAAAACCGGAGGCTCCTGGTCGATAGATGCTATTACAAGTGTGCCATTTTCTCTGATTAAATAATCGTAGTTATTTTTATCAGGCATTCCACCGTAGATGGAATTTAGCTTGTCCTCTATCAGATCAACAAGTTCTTTTTTCTTCAAGTCTTTATAGTTGCTGTCTGACAGGATCTGAAAAATGGTGTCGCCGCTTGGAACATTAACTACCAAATTCTTTTTACTCTTTCCGAAAATCTGCAAATATTCGAAGAGCAGCATATCATTTGTTTGACTCCCGGACTCCTGAACAAGGTCAATACTATCATCAGTTTCTATAGTATCATCTTCGATGTCGCTTAAATCTATCTCACCTAATAAGTCATCATCATCTTCATCTAAATCATCATCGAGGCCGAATATTGAATCAGCATCCAGCTCTGTATCCATCATATCAAATGGTTCATCTTGTTCAGGCTGATCCTGTTGAGCTTGTTTTATGGCATTTTCTAATGGCGTGACAGGCTTTATAGTGTCCAGACGCTCAACCTTAAGTCTCGATTTCTCCAGACTTACTGAGGCGATTCTGATAAGTTCACCATCATAACTTATACCGATATATTCTTTGTTATTAAACATAGAGTAATTTATTCGGCATCATCAAAAAGCTGTAATAAACGCTTCTTGTTGTTTGCATTATTAATTGCGTTTTCCCGGCTTATTTGTCTTTCGTCAAATAAACGTTTCAGATCCTGTTCAAGAGTGATCATACCGTGCTCTGATCCTTCACTCAGCATCTGATATATTTCGTTTATATTGTTATTACGAATCGCTGCTCTTACAGATGGGGTAACAAGTAAAACCTCTTTTGCCAGCACCCTTTTTCCATCCAAACTTGGTATAAGCTTTTGACTTATTACGCAAGTTAATACATCTGCAAGTCTCATTCTAACCCTGTTTTGCTCCTCTGTTGTTACCTCACCCAAAATCCTTTCAATACTTTCCATTGCCGAGGATGTGTGAAGTGTACCGAATGTTTTATGGCCTGAATCGGTAATTTCTAATGTTGTTGTGATCGTTTCCGGATCACGCAACTCACCAATGACGATTATATCAGGGTCTTGCCTTAATGACTGAATGGCTCCATCCTTAAACGAGGGAACATCACGTCCAACTTCTCTGTGCCTTACAACAGATCGTATTGGCTTATGAATTAACTCAACAGGAGATGCGATAATTACGATGTGAGAGTCAACCGTTCTGTTATTAGCGTCAATAATTGTATCGAGTGTGCTCGACTTACCAGAACCGGTAATACCTGTAATAAGGGTTAAGCCATACTTGTAATATTTCAGACTTAGTGCTTTTGCAATTTCAGGATGAACACCCAGTGTTTTAAACGGCCTGATTTGTAAATCAATCTTACGCATGTTAAGTGCAAGATGCTCCAAATCGAGATACATGTTAGCTCGAAATCTCTGATTCAAATCGTCTTTTATAGCAATTGAATAAGAAAAGTCAATGCTATTTTTTTCCATTAAAATCTCTCGCTGAGATGAGCTTAAAACATTACTTAAAAGGATATCTGTTTCAATGTAACTTAGTTCTATAGGTGTTTTTAAAGGAGATTTGTTGCCATAAATACGATACCATATTTTCCCATTGCACCCCTGGGCTCCCAGATCGATATCGGAAGCCTCTTTTTTAATCATATACTTTAGAAAGCCATTTAATAGGTCGGTTAATTGCAACCTTTCTTCATCAGATAGAGATTCAACCACTTCGCCCACTTTATTCAAATATTCCAAACCTCTTAAAGATTTGGGTATTTGTTCAGCGATAGGTTGTATGATTTCCCTTATCGGCTTTAATGATATTGTAGATGATTCCATTTAGTGTCTGAATTATACACCGAAAAAATGATTTAAAAGTACCGGAATTATTAAGACCGAACTACGCTCGGTTTGTTACAAAGATCTAATTTTTAGAACCGACTATTTACGCTGTATTTCACTATTTAATGTAACTTTAAAATTACAAGTAAGCTACACTTAAGTGGACTTTACTACTTTTATCTATCTAAAATTCTTTTTTTCAAATTCAGCAATTTAATATTCATATTCGATATTTTCTTTTGCTGTATTTCTATAATGTTTTTAGTAAAAATGTTGAACAGCTTTTCCGGCCTTCCTCTAAAGAAATTCAGCACATCCTGCCGTTCATATTTAAGCAACACAGAATCTGTTTCACTAACAACTCTGGCCATCCTTGTATTTTTGCTGAATAAGAAAGTCTCACCAAGAAAATTTCCCTTATCTAAGGTTGCGAGCTCAATATTGTCTTTCCAAACAGATACTTTACCTTCGGCAACCAGATATGCAGAATTCACTATCTCATCATCATTAATAATGGTATCACCGGCTATGAAACGCTCTTGTTTTCCAAGCTGCAAAAAAGTAAGAACATCTTCACTATGAAAGTTCCGTAACAAATGTGGGGGATTCTTTAGCAGATCACGGAGATGCTTTTCCAGTAAATTTGGGCCGTTATCTGGCTTTTTATTTTTCATATTCTGTATATTTTAGTCTTCCAGTGTAATCGCTATTACTTCCTCTACGGTAGTAATACCATTTAAAATTCGTTGACGTCCAGAAGCCCTCAAAGTCAACATTCCATTCTTAACTGCCTGAACTTTGATCCTTTCTTCATCGATATCACCACCGGCATCGAGTATCAGGCGCCGAATATCTTTACTAAAATAGAGTGCTTCCATGATTGCGGTTCTTCCCTTAAATCCGCTTCCTCCGCATTTTTCACAACCTACAGCTTTGTAGAATGTACCCGTTTCAATTTCTTCTTCCGTAAATCCAATTCCGCGAAGTGTTTCCGGATGAGGTTCATATACCTCTTTACATGAGCATAATCGCCTAACCAATCTCTGTGCCATCACAAGATTAACGGCATTTGCAATCAAAAACGGTTCCACGCCCATTTTAAAGAGCCGGGAAATTGCACTGGGAGCATCATTGGTGTGGAGAGTTGAGAATGTTAAGTGACCTGTATTAGCAAGCTTAATGGCAATCTCAGCTGTTTTTAAGTCACGCATCTCACCCACCAATACAATATCCGGATCGTGACGCAGTATACCGCGTATAGCCATATCAAAGGTCATATTGTTGCTGATCTTAAGCTGGCGCGCTCCTTTAATTAAATATTCAACAGGTTCCTCTACGGTTAGAACATTTTTTGTCGGGTCAATTACATAATAGAGTGCAGCTACAAGTGTAGTTGACTTACCACTACCGGTTGGCCCTGTAATAATCACAATACCTGACGGCTGTTCAATTGCTTTAACAAAATCCTCTTTCGCTTTTGTCTGTAAACCAAGAATGTTTAAGTCGGTAATTACTTTTCTATCGTCAAGTATCCGGATTACGATCGATTCGAACTTACGGTCGAATTGAGCTCCCACCATTGGTATAATTGATACTCTGTACCGGATGTTGTGATTGTCAACAATTCGCTGGATGAAACCATCCTGTGAGCTGTCTCTCTCGAATCTGTCAACATTACGGGTTTTATCTTTTACAACAGCAGTAATAGCTTCAGGTTTTACATTTTTCTGTTGGTACCAAAGCTTTAATTTACCATCTATCCGAAACCTGATATCAGTAGTTGAAGGCCCGCTTGGTATAACATGGATATCACTTACATCCTGACGAACACCTTCAACAAGCATACCTTCAACCAGCGAGTTGAGCATGCTTTGATTGATTTCAGCATCTATCTCATCTTCATCTATCCGCTCTTCATTATCTTCGATCTGTCCCTGTTCCAGATCAATATCTTCAAGCAGATCAAGAAATTCATTCTTCTGTTCATAAACTTTTGAGAGAATTTCTTCGATTAATTCGTATTTGCAGTATCTGATATCAAACTCTTTATAATTAAGTTTTGATATCGTGTTTGAGAGCTGAGGATCGGATGGATCAGCTGCAGCAATAGTCAGCGATTTAGTGGTTTTATCAATCGGGATGGCTTTCAGGTAAACCAGGTCATCAGCTATATCCTGAGGTATGTCATCAACATTATGTTTGATTCTCTCGATTTCATTTTCATCGATAGATGTCTTTCCTTCGTATACCTCATCGAAAGCATAGATATCGGCTATTTGCTTCATGATGTGGTGCCGGTCCATATTCAGATCCTGATGCAGAATCTGACCTAATCTTCTATTTGAACCGTCCGGCTCTTCGGATAAAATCTTTACGGCAACTCGTAACTGTTCTTCAGTGATTACTCCACGGCTTAACAGTAGATTCCCGATATGCTGTTTGGTATTAACCTTGCCCATCAATCAAGACATTTTAAATCGATTATGTAAATGAGGTAATAAATTAATTGATTATATAGAGAATATAACCTAATTATAATTACGTAAACCTACTTGTTTGGAATGAAATTAAAAAGCGATAAAATAATTTTGATAAAATTTTTTTTTAACGAAGTAAACCTATTCTTAAACAGCATTTAGCGCATTAATTCATCAATTATAATATGATAAGCATAAAAAAAGCACGATCTGATGTGCATCAAATCGTGCTTATGCGGAGAGAGAGGGATTCGAACCCTCGGTACCGCTTTCACGGTACACTCGCTTTCCAGGCGAGCCCATTCGACCACTCTGGCATCTCTCCGGTTTAGTAATAAATAGAAAAGGCACCAGTTGAAAATAAGGACAGCAAAGATACTTGTTCTTTGCTCTACATTCAAAGAATATCAGTAATTAAATCTCTGCCTTGTAAATGCTTTAACAGGCTCACCGTCTTGCCTTGCAGGCCTGAATCTCCATTGCATGGCTGCAATCAGTACTGCATCCATAATTCCATACCGAATAAACTCGAGCTGTTCATAATCACCATTTGTATACTTTCTGATTTCAGATATTGACACCTCTTCAACTTCTCCATTGGTATCAACCAAAAAGTTTACAATCATTTCTATTCTGCCTTTCAGCTCATCTGGAATTTCATCCGGTGTGCTTGCTTCAACAATCCTTACTACAGTTGGCGGTACCTGCGGATTACTAACAATCCTCTCTTCAGTTCCATCGAAACCGGTTCCAAATCCTGGTTCAATGTCGGGTAATTCGGGAAGATCAGGTTCAAGGTCTATGTCCAATTCAACTTCAATGATTTCATCGGATGGAATGGGCTGAGGAATAATAGGTTTTGGCGGGGGCGGCGGTGAAGTACGTTGCTCAGTTATCTGAATTTCGTCCATTAAAGCTTCCGGTCTGGGTATATCATAATCCAACTCCGGAATTTTGTACTCGCTTGATGGCCATACTTTAATTGTGATAATCAAAATAATTTGTATCAGAGCAATGGCTGTTAAAAAACGATTTCTATAACCGGGTTCGAAAGCCGATCTGTTACTATGATTGTCTGCAAACATGAGGTTATTTTAAACGTATCTGCGGTAAAATTCGTGCAGAACATTAAAGATAATGTTATTTCCCGATTTTATTTTTCCTCTTGAATCACTTTTCTCACAAATCCGTCGTGCTTTTCCAAAAGCTGAACTGCATTCATTTTAGAAACACCCAGAAGTTTCATAACAAGTGCGGTTTTTACGTGGCCCCCGGCCTCTTCTAATATGCTTGCAGCCTCTTCATAATTGCATTCCGTAAAGTAGCAAATAATACGTTTGGCCCTTTCTACTAATTTATTATTTGTCAGTTGCAGATCTACCATCACGTTTTCATATATCTTACCAAGCCGTATCATTGCTCCGGTGGTTATCATATTTAACACCATTTTTTGGGCTGTCGCACTTTTCATCCGTGTGCTTCCCATTATTACTTCAGGACCAACCGGCACATCTATAACGTGATCTGGTTCAAAATCTAACTGATCTCTCGAAACTGTTGTAACTAAACAATTTAAGGCTCCTCGTTTGTTTGCTTCTTTTAATGCACCAACTACATAGGGAGTTCTCCCGCTTGCTGCCAGTCCAATAACGATATCAGTATCAGTTACATTCGCTGCGTCAACTGCATCTGCTCCATTATTTTCATGATCTTCAGCTCCTTCTTTTGCCTTAAATACAGCCTGCTTTCCACCGGCTATAAATCCCTGTACAACAGTCGGATCTGTGCCAAATGTTGGCGGGCATTCGGCTGAATCTAAAATTCCAAGCCGGCCACTGGTACCCGCACCAAAATATAAGAGCCTTCCTCCTTCAGATAGCTTTTGAGCGGTCAGTTCAACAATATCTGCAATTACCTGTAATTTTTTCTGAACAGCATCGGCAACTTTTCGGTCTTCCTCGTTAATAAGGGTTACGATCTCAAGGCTGTCAGCCAGATCAATTTTTTCAGTATTGCTGTTCCTTTGCTCGGTGAGCAGTGAGTTTAACTGCTCGTATAATTCACGGCCGGTTTTTGACATACTATGAATAATCTCTTCTCAGGCTCCACCAGGTTGCAGTGCCATTTGAAGCAGATGTAGTCGGTGAGTTTTCTTGATTATTTTTTTCATTCTCATGATTCCGGATCAATACGGCAGCCAATGCTTTAAGGTTCTCATGATTATCAGTTGAATTTTCGCTAGCCGGTGTAAAATAGTCCTGAACAAAGTGTGTATCATATTTACCTGATACAAATGCATCATGGTTTAACACGTACTCACAAAATGGAATGGTGGTTTTACAGCCTGATATATCATATTCAGATAATGCACGTAACATTTTATGAATTGCCCTTTTTCGGTCTTTGCCGTGAACTGATAATTTCGAAATCATCGGGTCGTAGTTGATGGTAACTTCCTGTCCCTCTTCAACTCCGGCATCCACACGCACTCCAGCCCCTGCAGGTGGCCTGTGGCGTGATAATAACCCGGTGCTTGGCATGAAATTTTCATCCGGATCTTCTGCATAAACCCTGCATTCAATAGCATGTCCGTTCATTTTTATATCACTTTGCTTCAGAGGAAGTTCTTTTCCTTCGGCAACAAGTAATTGTAATTCAACAAGGTCAATTCCGGTTATTAGTTCAGTAACAGGATGCTCAACCTGCAGCCTTGTATTCATTTCCAGGAAGTAAAAGTTTTGATGTTTATCCATCAAAAATTCAATGGTCCCTGCCCCGATATAATCACAAGCTTTTGCTGCAGCAATGGCGGCTTCTGACATCTCTTTGCGTAACGATTCAGACAAAAACGAACATGGAGCTTCTTCAACAACTTTTTGGTGGCGTCTCTGGATTGAACATTCCCTTTCGAAAAAATGAAGGAAATTGCCATGAGTGTCTGCCATAATTTGAAATTCAACATGCCGGGGCTCTTCAAGGTATTTTTCAACATATACCCTGTCATCACCAAATGCATTTTTAGCCTCTGATTTTGCAGCTTTAACACTGCTTTCAAAGTCATCTTCAGAGTGTACAATTCTCATTCCCTTGCCGCCCCCGCCAGCAGCTGCTTTTACCAAAACGGGAAAGCCAACGTCCCGTGCAACTGTCAAAGCCTCTTCTATATCATCCATAGCATCTTTGGTGCCGGGCGGGCATGGCACTCCGGCTTTATTCATCAAATCACGCGCTGCTGTTTTGTCGCCCATCAACTCAATTGATTTTGCTTTAGGGCCTACAAAAATGATTTTTTCATCTTCACAGCGTTTTGCAAAAATCGAATTTTCACTCAAAAATCCATAGCCAGGATGAATTGCATCGGCACCGGTTTCTTTTGCTGCTTCAATTACGTTATCCATCACAAGATAGCTCTCTGCCGATGCAGCCTCACCAATAAATACCGACTCATCTGCGAATAAAACATGTGGTGCAGTTTCATCCGGCCTTGAGTAAACCGCCACTGTTTTTATTCCCAGCTCTTTACAAGTTCGCATGATGCGAAGTGCAATTTCACCTCTGTTTGCTACAAGTACTTTTTTTATTGATGGCATAAATTAAAAGAGATGTTCTTTTAGCATTGGTCCAACTAACTCCCATGGATCTGAAACGCGTTCATCCCACACGTAAAACTCATGCTCAAGATTTTTAAGCCAAAGAGTATCACTCATTCTTTGTGATGAAGCTTTTTGAGGGTCATTGTCATAGGAAAGGATGCGAATATCAAGATCATCAATCGCTTTCAAAAGATTTTGATCGTTCATATTAGGGATAAAGTCTGTTGGGTTATTGTAGTAAACGTTGTCGTCGTAGAATCCGTCGAGGTATGGTTTAATATCGTAACAACCACTTATAGCAATAACTTTTGTGAATTCAGTAGGATGTTTAAGCCCCATCAGTAATGCGTGATAAGCTCCAAGATTTGCACCTGCAGTTAATAAGTGATCGCTTTTATTATGTTTTTTAATTTGATGAATTACTTCATCACAAATGTAATCTTCATATTGTTTTTGCCTGCTTATCCTAACATACGGTTCAACATTTTTGTTTAAAAGACTTTCTTCGAGAACCGAATCAACGCAAAAAATCTGATTGTATCCCTCAGAAATCTGTTCATTTAAACTTTCAATTATTCCGGTATTCTCCCACTCATAACAATCACCTTCTTCAGATGGAAATATGAGTACGGGAGTTCCCCTTTTACCATATATCAACATTTCCATCTCTTTGCCCAAACTCGGACTTTTCCACTTTGCGTTTTCTCTTTTCATGCCAGTGCTCCAAACATTTGTTAGGAAAGTTTTTAATTAATAAAAGATAGAAGAAAAAACGAATTTCTGTAAGCCAATCAAAAAGTAAATTGAACGTAAGTAGAAATATTTACAAAAGAGTGATTTTATGAAGAGCGAAGTGCGTAAAAAACTCTTGGTATGATAGAAAATTTTTCCGCTGAGTTAAGATAGGCACGATGGTTGAAAACATTATACCCGTTCTCTTCAATCTTGTCGAGAATTCGGCTATAGTTTTGGCGGGCAAGTGCAACAGGCAGTCTGCTGTCTTTCGATAGTAATTTTATTCCTGCATCAGAACGATTGTAATACTCTCTTGCTCTTCCAATTTGGAACTGCATCAGTTCAATAAATTCAGACGATAGTTCGTTGCTAAATAATTGCTCTTCGCTTACATTAAACTTTTCAAGCTCATCCGCAGGCAGATATATTCGATCTCTTCTCAGATCTTCGCCCACATCTCTTAAGATATTTGTAAGCTGCATGGCAATTCCCAGATCAACAGCATAATCGAGCGCTGATTCATCAGAATAACCAAATACTTCACTTGTCATCAATCCCACAACAGAAGCTACTTTGTAAGAATAGTCGTAAAGTTCTTCAAATGTGTTGTAACGTTTTTTTGTGAGGTCTGTTTTTACACCATCGAGTAGAAGTAAAGGAAGATCAATACTAATTTTAAATCTGTTGAGTGAATCTGCAAAAGCAGTCAGAATTGGGTCATCCTGGTTTACACCTCTGTAGGCATTTATTAGGTTCTCAGAAAAAATATCCAGTTTGTATAGTATTTCATCAGGGTCAATTTTCTGATGAATCATTAAATCTTCTGCTTCATCAACCAAATCATCCAAATATCTGCAAAGACCGTATATGGCGAATATGCTGCGCTGTTTGTGATTGGGTAAAAATCTTGTTGCCATGTAAAATGTTTTGGCATGCGTTCTGGTGATGAATCTGCAGTGCGCATAAGCTTCTCTTAGCTCTTGGTTTTCAAGCTCGGCAATCACTGATTTATGAAAACTTGTTCTTTCGTAAAGTGGTCGAAGTACAGCGTAAGGATATCGAAGTAGGTTGGTCATTATACTAAGGTAAAACTGATTTAGTATACCGAATGCATTTGCTTTATAAAATAGTTCCCGAATAAATAATTTAGACGCTCATATTAAAAATTTTTCTGTTATTTTTGTTGCTTGGTATCTATAGAAAAATAAGTTATTTACAAATAACCGATATTTCCATCTCATAACATCACTAATGACACCACAAAAGAAAATTACAATTTACCAGGTTGCTCAGCGTGCAGGAGTAGCTATATCTACCGTTTCGAGAGTTTTAAACAATTCCCCGAATGTATCGCAATCAACAAAAGATAAAGTTAACGAGGCAATCGAAGATTTAAATTTCAGGCCGCAGGTTAGCGCAAGAAAGCTTGCCAGCCGCGAACCTCAAATGCTTGCCATTGCTGTACCCTCTTTTACAACTCCCTATTATACAGAAGTTCTGAAAGGTGTAAAAGATGAGATTGAACATATGGATCTTGATATTGTGATTTACAATACGGGATCAAAAAACCCTACTGAAGGATTAGAGAATTTGTTTTACAGGGGTACAGCTGATACTGTAATAACAATTAGTATTGATATAACAGAATCGGTTCACAAACAATTACAGACTTCAGGCATACCCATTGTACTCATAGGCAGCAATCATCCCGATTACAACTATTACGATGTGAACAATCGTCTTGGTGGATTTATGGCCGGCGAACACTTAGTAAAGCAGGGCTTTAAAAAATTGGGTATGATTTTGCCATCAATGAAAACTTCACCTTCCCAAAACAGGTATATGGGATTTGTTGATGCTCTTAAAGAATTTAAAATGCCTGTGGAAGAAAAATACTTCGTAAGAGGTGATAGCCAAAAGCATGCAGGTTTCACCGAAGAAGCAGGATATGAAGCAATTTTTGAATTTAACAAAATGGGAGAATTTCCTGACGCTCTGTTTTGTGCCAATGATACACTTGCAATTGGTGCTTACCATGCTATAACCCAGCTGGGTTTACGAATTCCAGAGGATATCGCAATAATGGGGTACGACAATATTAAATTCATGAAGTATCTCGACATAACAACTGTTGATCAGATGATGTATAATGTGGGTGTTGAAGCAACCAAACGCCTGGCTGAAATCATTAAAAATGATGATGGAATAAAAATTCAAAAAACAATTGATCCGGTTCTTGTAGCCAGAAAATCCACTGAAAAAGTAAGCAGCTGAATTGGATACTTTTCAACACAATTCCCTGAAGAACTGCATCACAAAAACAGACGTACCCGGCCTGCCCGAACCCTACCGAGGAAAAGTGCGTGATGTTTATGCACTGAGCAAAACACACCTCGGAATAGTAGTAACTGACAGAATCAGTGCTTTTGACCATATTATGAAGCAGGCGATTCCCTATAAAGGACAGATTCTGAACCGCCTTGCAGAGTTTTCTTTTTCCAAAGTTTCAGATATCGTTTCAACTCATGTTGTATCGGTACCACATGCAAATGTGACGATTGCGAAAAGATGTGATCCTGTTCCGGTTGAGGTGGTTGTTCGCGGTTATCTTACAGGCCATGCCTGGCGGACCTACAAATCGGGAAAAAGAGAACTTTGCGGTGTTGAACTGCCAAATGGATTAAAAGAGCATCAAAAATTTGAAGAACCCATCCTGACGCCTGCCACCAAAGCAACCGAAGGACATGATGAAGATATAAGCGAGGCTGAAATTATGAGCCTTAATATTGTAGAACCTGAGCTTTGGAATCAAATCCGTGAAACAGCTTTTCAGCTTTTTGAACGGGGAACACAGGTTGCTGCAGATAAAGGGCTGATCCTTGTAGATACTAAATATGAGTTTGGACTTTTTAATGGTGAACTTACTTTGATTGATGAAGTGCACACGTCCGATTCATCCCGTTATTTTTATGCAGAAGGATATGAAGAACGGTTTGAACAGGGTAAACCGCAGAAACAGCTATCGAAAGAATTTCTGCGGGAGTGGCTGATGGAAAAAGGGTTCCGCGGCCTAGAAGGTCAAACACTGCCTGATTTACCCGACCAATTCCGCTGGAGCGTTTATAAACGATATAAAGAATTGTATGAAATTTTAACTGGCAGCAATTTTGAACCGGTTCAGGTGAAGAATTTAGATGATGAGCTGGAAAAAATATTTCAAGAGTATCTTTAACAGCTGAAAACTTAGATAGACTCAAACTTCTACTTATACCAGGGCTGGACACAACATCTAATAAAAAAGCCCACCCTTTCAAAGGCAGGCTTTTATCTTGTTCTCATTGTGTTCATTACTCAAACTGTTCAATAAAAAATCAATTGATCACTGAAATCAATAAATGCTAAAAATCGAGCTATGATTACTGAATGGCAATACTTAAAAGTAGGTAATTTTTGTAATCAGAAGGTAAGAACATGTGGTTAATCAGAGGTTACAGCAGAATTGAGTGGTAACGAAACCAGCAGCTGCACTCCTCTGTTTTTTGAATAGGTCATTTCAAAATTTCCGCCAACGTAATCAACTCTCTTTCTGATATTTTCGAGCCCCAGGCCATTTGCTTTCCCTGCATTGGGCTCAATTCCAACTCCATTATCTTCTATAGTTAATACGAGCTCTCCGGGATGACCAATCAGCTGTATATCAGCATGGGTGCAATAGCTGTGTTTTTCGATATTTTGTATAGCTTCCTGCGCTATTCTGTATAATTGAATCGAAATTTCTTTTCCGACATTTTTCTCGACATTAATAGCCTGAAAACTGTATTCGATATAACTTGAATCGTTGGTTTCGGCAACCAGTTGTTTGATACTATTTTCAACTCCGGTCAGATTTATAGATGGTGGTGCCAGTTTATGGCTGATAAACCGAACATCTGATATAATCTGTTTAAGCTCGTCAACTACATGCGAAACAGATTTTTTTCCAGACTCAATAACTCTCTTTAGGTTTCCCAAACGGTTACCGATTGAATCATGCAACTCCATTGCCACCCTGTTTCTTTCCTCTTCAGTCCCTTCAATATATGCAACCAATTTTTCGGTATTCAACCGGTTGATTCGGTCTTTAAGTTCTATCTGCTCTTTTTCTACTACTCTCACTCTCCATGCAAGACCAATACTTAAAAACATGATTTCAAGAGCTGATCCAATTTGAATAGGCGTGAAAAGCGTCTGCATTTCCGGTAAAAATCCAAACTCAGTAAGAATAAATAAAATTCCGGCTACAAATATGAAGGAGAAAGCGGCTATAAATAAAACTGCTACGTATTTCTCTTTTTTAAGGTAAAGTGCTGATGTATAAAGAGCTGTACCGATTGCCAAAATCACAATTGAATAAAGTATTACGAGTATCAGAGTGGCATTTGTCTGAAACCATTCGGTAAATAAATAATACGTAAGAGCATGAATAAGTATCAGTACTGAAAACAAATTCATGGTTTTGTTAATTGCGGGAAAATGTTCAGCCGTATTAAAATAATATTGGGTAAACCGCAGGAAAGTGATGACCATTGTATAAGTGAGAACAATTCGCGCTGCACCGCCAATATCAGCCGATTCTGGATATATGAACTGGTGGCCAAGGCCGGTATCATTAAAAACGAACAGCCCAACACTTAATACATACAACAGATAGAAAACATAAAGTTTATTAAATGAAATCAAATAAGCGATAGCTGTGATAAAAATGATAAGCAAAAACATGCCAAAATAGACTCCATAGGCGGCATAATGAATCTGTTGTATCTGATTAAAACTCTCCAGGGTCCAAAGCTTTATATGATAGCTGATTGACGATCGCCGTTTATCGAACATCAATAACAGATCGGTACTGCTATCCTGCTGAATATCAACAGGAAAAATGAAATTAAAATGGGCTACTCTTCTTGTTGAAAATGGCGTGGCTCGTCCGGTTTCATCCAGTTGTATCCATTCGTCATTTTGCCTCGAAAAAAAACGAATTTCATTAATATGCGGATTTTCTATTTCAACCATCCAAACTGACGATTCTGATTGGTTTTTTGCAGAGAATCCGATCCAGTGGTAATCTTCTGTGAATCCAAAATTATAATCACCGGATGTACCGCTTCTCTTCATTTTATCCCAAATCTCACCGGGAGATTTTAACTCAGAAGAAGTAACTGCCGAAAGCTGATTCGTTACTCTCTTACCATCAATACTTTCTGTTAATTGAATCTGTGGTATTTGCGCTTCTGTCATTTTAAGTGATAAACCCAAAAAGACAAACATCAGCCATATGATCAATTTATGATCATGCAAGGCCTTCATTGTAGGCAAATTTTATGAGCTCTTTGATATTATTTATCCCGAGCTTTTTATAGATATTTCTGCGGTGAGTGTTAACGGTATGAGGGCTCAAAAAGAGCTTCTCTGCCATTTCATTCGATGACATTCCGTTAGCTGAAAATCTGATAATCTCTTTCTCTCTATCCGTTAAGTGAAGTGTGTGAATATCGTTGTTCTTTTCTGCAAGCCTTTCCACTTCCGGACTTTGATAAAACCCGCCTGATATTACTACTTCAAGTGCGTTTATTAACTCATCTTCTCCAAAATCTTTTAAGATGTATCCGTTAGCACCCAATTCAATCACTTTTTTCACCAGGTATGGATCACTGTGCATAGTTAATATCAATACAGGTAAATCCGGGTGTTGTTTCCTGATGTCCGCTAACAAATCAATACCTGTAATTCCTGGTAAATTTAAGTCAAGTATGAGAAGGTCAGGTACATTTTTTTCAAGTTCAGCCTGTAGTTCTTCACCGGTCTGAAAAGATATGACAGGCAAATACTTATCTGTACCGGAAAGAATACTTTTTATACCATCAACAACAATTTGATGGTCCTCGCATATAAAAACAGCAATTTTGCTCATGGGTGATAGCGTTATAAAATAACCGGTATAGTTGACTAAGAGAACGTACCGGTTATTAATAGAACAAGTTATATAGCCAGCATTATAGCAAATTTGGGCTTAACTCACTGTAAATTTTATAATTTTTAAAATTTATTCCGAAAGAACATCCGCGCCATTACCGGTCCATGTAGAATCAGATTCAAAGGTACGCCCCATAGCCTGGAACTGTCTTACAAACCTTCGTTTGTTAACGCTTGGTGCAAATTGTCCATATTCCACCATAAACAATCTCTCTGTTGCAGGGTCATAGTATGTAAAATTCACAAACGGACCTCCCATAAAATCATTCGTCATTCGCCAGGTACCCAGAGTCTCAAATCCAATAAGCCTTGAGTCCAGATCCATTTCATTGGTAAGTACCGGTCGCCGGTATTCTGTGGTTATATACGACTCTTCTCTTTCACCTCTAATATAAATTTCCATAAGCGAATCTCTTGTAGCGTTGATCCAGTCTTCATTCAGAAAGTCGATATCTGTCACATCATCTTTCCACCATGCCCACTTCCAGCGATCATTATCAGGCAGATAGCGTCTGAAAACGACAACATTTGTGGTATCAACAGTTTGAACATAATCGTGCTGAACCCTCACTTTCCAGCCATGATTTTCCCAAAGCTGATCCGAGATCGTAGTCTGCTCTCCTCTTCTGAATACCTCCTCTTTTCTTCGTTCGAACTCTCTTTCAAGCAAATGATCAACGAGAGAATCTTCTGAGTTTCTGATCAAATCAGCCAATGTCTCATCATCGGTCGATGTTAAAATTAGTGCCCATTGATCCCGCACCCACTGATCCGTCAATGGGAATGCGAAGCTTTCTTCATTTCGTATTCTCTGTTCCACATCACTGCTCAGTAATGCTCTGATAAAAGAGCCTGTATTACTATCCTCATCAATCGGTGCAGCGAATATTACATTTTTAAATTCCTTAATTGTTTCGAGCTGCTGATTTGTAGTGAAATCTCTGAAAATTAAACGATAAGCGTTTTCATAAGCCGGTAACGTTACTATCTCCCGTCCAAACGTTTCATTAAGAGCTAAAGCCGTTTCGCTATTCCATTGGGTAGAGTCCATCACAACAATAACTTCATCAATTCCACCTACTGATTTTGGGCGGTAATCTCCTGTACAGGCAGAAATTGCAAATAGTACGGTAAAGGGTATAATGAGGTAATAGTATTTCATGTCAGTTCAATACGGTTAAATTTTCAGCTATTTTTTCCAAACTTCAGCTCTTCTACAAAGGTAAAGAGTTTCTGTTTCCACTTTTTACCGGGATAGTTATTTCTGATGTTATCTATCAGTGCACTCCCTACTATAAAACCATCAACTTGCTCAGATATTTTCATGGCATCCGAATGATTTTTGATACCAAACCCAACAAGTTTAGGATTTTCCGTGACATTCGATTTCACTCTTTCAATAAATCGCTCAACAGATCTTGCAACCTCTTCTCCGCTTCTTGCTCCTGTAACACCAGTCACAGATACACAATATACGAAACCGCTGCTCTGCTTATCCACTTTTCTCATTCGTTCATCAGTCGAATTAGGCGCCACCAGGTAAATCATATCCAGGTCATATTTATGAGCGGCCTCCGATATAATAGATGATTCCTCAAGCGGTGCATCGGGGATGATGAGTCCGTCCACTCCACTAGCCTCCGCATCACTACAAAACTTCTCAACACCATACCTGAATACCGGGTTGATGTAGCCCATCAGGATGATCGGTATCTCCGATGATTTTCGAACCTCGCTCACCATTTCAAAAATCTTCTTCATAGTAACGCCATTACTAATCGCTACATTGCTGGCATACTGAATAGTTGGCCCATCAGCCAGCGGATCGCTGAACGGCATTCCCAGCTCAATGATATCAGCTCCATTCTTTTCAAACCCGAGGATTAGATCTACGGTAGATTCAAGATCAGGATAACCCGCCGTGATAAATAGCGACATAATTTTTTTATCGCTGTCTCTTTTTTGATTGAAAACTGATTGTATGC
>SLAU01000069.1 GCA_007126675.1 Balneolaceae bacterium | reverse complement strand
CCGTTTTCGAAGTAGATCTCCACATCATCACGGTTCATGCCGGGCAGTGCCACAGTAATCTCAAAGGTTTTGTCCGTCTCACTCACATTCAGGGTCGGAATAAATGTACCTGAATTTCGATTGACCATATCGTCAAAAACGCGATCCATCCAGTTACTTAGGCTGGATACATTTGAAGTATTATCTCTAAACATAGTTGGAAGATTTCTACTGAACATAGTGAATACCTCCTTTAATATGCTTTATGGTTAACTGTTCAAATGCGGACAAGTCATGACTTATCCGTTATGAATAATTACAAACCTTGTGCCAAACAGATATCAAAATTCCGAAGGTTGTAAATTTGACAAGCAGGAGATTTGAAGAGAGACAAATTTTCAATCCGGGTTTGCAAAAATGTCAAAGTGAGGAGTGTTTCATTGGCAGGATTATTAAACCACATAATCCAGGAGGGTGAAATATGAACAAGTGATCGACATGTTTTTAGGAGATGTCGAAAAAAAGACTATAAATCGACATAATATTATCAATCCCATCGCGAAAACCTTTAACCCGGTGATGGTTGATTTTGAAAATATATTTTAATTCTTTTCTCAGCGGTTCGACATTAGTGCGATTATTGCTTATATCTAAGTTAATCAAATACATTTGCTCACTTTATTTGCTAAAAAAATGGCGAAAATTCTCAATACTGTCATAACCGGAACCGGTTCTTATATACCCTCCCGCATAGTTCAAAACAGTGACTTTGTCAGTCATAAATTTTATGATCAATCCGGAAATCCTTTTAATAAAGGAAATGAAGAAACTATTGAGAAGTTCAGACAAATAACCGGTATTGAGGAGCGCCGCTATGCGGATGATGATATAATGGCTTCCGATATGGGAGCTGAAGCGGGGAAAAAGGCAATTACCATGTCGGGTATTGACCCTGAAACCCTGGATTACATTATAGTGGCACATAATTTTGGGGATGTGCGTGCTGATAACCGCCGTGTAGATATGCTGCCTTCGCTTGCTTCCCGGGTTAAGCATAAGATTGGGATTAAACGGCCGGAGTGTATTGCGTACGATCTGCCTTTTGGCTGTCCGGGCTGGCTGCAGGGGATAATTCAGGCTCACTATTTTCTGAAAAGCGGAGATGCAAAATCAGCTCTCGTTATAGGAACAGAAACCTTATCAAGAGTTTGTGATCCGCACGATCGCGATAGTATGATTTATGCAGACGGAGCAGGAGCAACTATTTTGGAAGCTAAAGAAGGAGATACAAATACCGGGATTTTATCACATGCAGCCAGAACCGATACGGAATCTCAGGCTTTTTATCTGACGATGAACCGTTCATACAGAAGGAATGCTGACGATACACTTTTTTTAAAAATGGACGGCCGTAAGCTCTATCAATATGCGCTTTCGCATGTGCCGGAGTTAGTAAAAAGCAGTATCGATAAATCCGGGCTTGAACTGGCTGATATAAAAAAAGTGCTGATTCATCAGGCCAATGAAAAGATGGATCAGGCAATTCTTGAACGATTGTTTAAATTATACGGGGAGCAGGATATACCGGATAGTATTATGCCGATGACCATAAGCAAACTCGGTAATACCAGTGTTGCAACCGTACCTACATTACTTGACCTGATTCTGCGAAATAAAATGAACGGCCATACATTGCAGCCCGGAGATCATATAGTTCTTGCAAGTGTTGGGGCAGGGATGAATATAAATTCAGTGGTTTATAAAATGACTGAAATTTGATAACAAAAAAGATTTACTCTTAAGGTTTTAGCTGATTAGTTACCAGGCCGGTACTCTCTGGGTGTTTTATCGGCAAATCGTTTGAAGGAAAAGTAACCGTATCGCGTAGTTCCGTAAGTTTCGGAGATTTCACCGTCCGCATCAATCGTTACGAATGGTTTATTCAGCTCAACATGGCTGCTTTGCACATCACTGGGCATCCGAACCGTGCCACGCCGCCATCGGATATAATCCGGGTCTTCGCCTGCACCGAGATAGATCACTTCCAAAACTCCGTTAAACCGGAGCCGGGTTAGAAATTCTTCGGGTGCCGGCTCAGTAATGCGGGTGCCATCAACACGCACTTTTTGCTGAGTGGATGCTAAGGATCTCCCGCGGCGCTCCAGATAAACACGGAACTCCTCTTCTTCTGTGCTCCCTTCAACCAAAGAGATCAAAAAATGCCGGTAGGATCCCAGGAAAGCGTTTCTGCGGTTTTCTTCCCACCAGGCAGCTTGTTGTTCATTATCAGGAACCATCTCTGCAAAAAGCGGTTCGCCATCCCATCGGGTTACGGTACCGGAGTGACTAAAGTCATCCAGGAAATAGGTGATTTCATATCCCAAAGCCCGGTTTTCGATACGGAGCGGTGCGAGAGCTTCTGCCCGGAACCGGCCCCAACGGCTGCGGTCGAACCGGAGAACCTCCGGGTTCAAAATTTTAACCGAATCTGATAGCTGAGTTTCACCCAGAAAAAGACGTTCAAAACGCTCAAGGTACGTTTGCCATCTTTCATCCAGATTACCGGCAAAAATTTCATCCAATTCGTACACAACCGCCGGTAGTTTTTCATTTCTGATCAGGTTTTCACCCGGCGATATGGTAAGATCTTCAGCCAGCCGCTTATAACCGATACTGGAAATTACAAGCCTGTAATTGCCAGCGGGTATACCGCGAATCTGAAACCGACCGGCCGGATTGGTTACGGTTCCAATTTTAGTTCCTGATAAAAAAACATGAGCACCATGCAGCGGTTCACCCGTCTTTTCAGCAGTTACCGTACCACTGATTGTTCCTCTGCCACGTTCCTGCGCGGCAATCAGATCAGCAAACAGGAGGGAAGTAATTAACAAGAGTGCTATGAGAACAAACCTTGGCATAATTAAATAACGAAAAAAATTACCAGTCTCGCATAACATTTGCGAGACTCTGCGTGATCATCAGCGTAACTCTGCGAGAAAAAAGAAAGAGCGAATCTCTGGATTTTACATTTACGGATCGCAAATATCAGGATTTCAAAGCAGTTTCGATCCCTACATATTTATTGCATAAACATATTACAACCCGTATCTTTAAAGTCTCTGAAAAAAATCAATACCAAAAGAATTATGAAGAAAGGAATTCATCCCGAATATAAAGAAATTACAGTAGTGCTTAGTGATGGTACCGAAATGAAAACACGCAGCACGATGAATGTAAAAGATGGTGTTTTCAAGAGTGAAATCGATTCAAAAAACCATCCGTTTTACAACAGCGATAAGAAAGTACAGAAGAAAGCTGACCGTATCGACCGTTTCAACCGTCGTTACAAGAAGTAATTTTTTAACCGAACAGTTTAAAAGGATGCAATGATCAGATCGTTGCATCCTTTTTTTATTTAAAATGGATGCTATGGATATAAAAAAGTTTGAAGTAGGACCCTTTGCCGAAAATACTTATCTGCTTACAAAGGAGGGAAAATCTGTTGTGATCGATCCCGGCTTTTCTAACCAGTCAGAGTTTGAGCAACTGAAAAAAGCAGTGAGTGAATCCGGATCGGAAGTGATTGCGGTACTACTCACACATGCACATGTAGATCATGTTTTAGGATTGTCACTTCTCCTGAAAGTTTATGACGTCCCGGTTTATCTGAATCAAACAGATACACACCTGTGGGAACGGTTTCCGGAGCAATCAGCGATGTTCGGAATACGGACAGGCGGGTTTGATTTTACCCCCGAACCGCTTGACGAACAGAAAGATTTTTCAGTCGGTTCATTTACTATGGATGTTTTTTACACTCCGGGACACTCGCCGGATCACGTATCACTTTATTTTGAGGATATGGGAGTATTGATTGCAGGTGATACACTTTTTAAGGGAAGTATCGGGCGGACTGATCTTTACAAAGGAAATTTTGATTTGCTTGAAAAGTCGATCCGGGAAAAGCTTTATACATTACCCGATACCACCCGTGTGCTGCCCGGGCACGGACCGGAGACCACCATTGGTTTTGAGAAAAAGAACAACGCGTTTGTAAAAGGTTAAGCCCTGATAGAAGAGAATCCTGAGCCTGTCCAAAAAGTAAATCAGTTTATGAACCAGCTTAAATAATTTAGACATTATATCCCTCTCTATTATTTAGAGAGGGATGATAGGGTGAGTTAGAAGTATAAATCTAAATTATTTAAGCGAAATTCGATTAGTAAGGCCTTTTTTGGACAGCCTCAGGTTTTTTTAATCTTTTTAAGCCCCCTCAATCTTTGTTTTCAGCATCCTTTTTCTTCAGGCGCGTAATCTGCTTCTCGTAGTGATCTTTTCTGGATGGATTGCTTTTCAAAAGCTGCTGATAAGTATTGATGGCAGCGTTGTAATTATTTTGCTGTTCGTGGATATGTGCCAGCGTTTCAGTTACGATATCGTCCACTTTGGAAGATTCGAGCCCGAGATCTTTTCTTTCTTTATCGTCTGTTTCCCGCAGTTTAATCTTTTCCTTTTCTGCGGCGCTTAATTTTGTAATCAGGCTATCCAGATCTTGTATGGGATGGGGACGATCGTTTCTTTGGAAGTCTTTTCTGAAAGCAGGACGATCATTTACAGGTTTCCACGCATCAAATGATTCGGGATGTGTGATGTAATAATGAAGGTGCTCAAGGCCTGGACTTCCCGGGGCCAATATTTTCGCTGTCCAGGCATATTTTTTTGCCTTTTCGAGCCTGCCTGATTCATGGCAAAAATGTGCCAGAAAATAATATCCTACTGCACCGATATTTCTTCTGTTAACATGTTGTTCAAGCCGTTCAATGGTTCCTTTTGGGTCATCCTCAAACTGGTCAACATAAACTTGAAGCGAAGGTGGAATATGTTCAGTTAAATTTTTCATCGCCCATAGTTTAATGCTATAACTGTAAAAAATCTACCAGTCACTTACTGCATCATTAAATGCGTTATTAGCAATCTGCTGCAAAGCCTCTCGTGCGGCCTCAAGCTCTCCATCAACCGGGTTTTCTCGCACATTATAAGTAGCGCTGCCGGTAATGTTTTTTTCATAAACAGGTTCGTCATCCCGGGCAAATTGAAACTTTGCTCTCACGGTTATCTGGATTTCATTCAGGTTTGCCTGCTGATCACCCCCAACACTGAACGGCCTGTTACGGTATGATTGAATAGTGCCCGACATGCGGGAATCAGCACCATCTTCATCACTGGTGAGCGAAAGGCGGCTTTGATTCACAAATCGCTCAATAAGTGCGGTGTTTAGTTGATCACTTAAATTACCCAGTCCGCTTGTTGAATTATCCGGGAAAAACGAGATATAGATCGTTCGAACATCCGATGGGATGGAGGTGCCCGTAAAACTGTACTGTACACAACCGGTAAGTGTCACTCCAAAAACTGCAAGTGCCAGGAATACTTTTTTACTGAAGCTCATATTGGTCTAGTTTCCTGTATAACGTACGTTCACTTACTCCAAGTGCCTCTGAAGCTTTTCTCCGGTTTCCTTCAAACTTTTTCAATGCCTGCATAATAAGGAACTTCTCAGCTTCCTCAATAGAAGGAATCTCTTTGCCTTCAAAAAATTGGTTTAAATTTTCATCATCACTATCAAGGTCGCTGTCACTAAATTCAGGTGTTGTTACGCCAAGCTCCTGATCTCCGTCATCATTAATAAAAACCGAGATATTATTCGGATCAATATTTCGCGGCATCGCCTCAGGTAATGCTTTCATCTCTTTACTGCTGAATGAAGAATACAAAAATTTGGCCAGCATTTTTTTGAGATCCGTAATATCCGTTCGCATTTCAACCAGTGCGCGGTATATGAGAGCTGAATCTGAGCCTGTGCTGCTTTCAAAGTTTTGGTTATCCGCTTGCTGCTCAGCCACAATCGGGAGGTTATCAGTAGAACCATGGTGCTGGCGTCCCTTCAGATATTTCTGAAGTTTTTCTGCATCCACGAACTGTGATTTTTCAAGAACCACGAGCTGCTCAGCCACATTTTTAAGC
Organism: Balneolaceae bacterium; assembly: GCA_007126675.1. Taxonomy (GTDB): domain Bacteria; phylum Bacteroidota; class Rhodothermia; order Balneolales; family Balneolaceae; genus SLAU01. The sequence continues at coordinate 3,654 of SLAU01000069.1, read as the reverse complement.
TCACGAACATTACCCGGCCAGCGATATGATACCAGCAGTTCTTTTGCTTCATCCGAAAATCCGCGGAAAACGGAATCGTATTTGGCTGAAAACTCACTTACAAACTTTTTAAAGATCGGGATGATATCATCCTGACGCTCACGTAGCGGAGGCAGTTTTATCTTAACTGTATCCAGCCGGTAATATAGATCCTCCCGGAAATTACCGTTCTGAACTTCAGTCCAAAGGTCTTTATTTGTAGCAGCTATTACTCGAACGTCACTGGTGTACATCTTGCTGGATCCCACTCGGAAAAACTCACCATTTTCCAGTACCCGAAGCAGTTTCACCTGGATGTTTTTCGGTGTATCTGCAATTTCATCCAAAAATATGGTGCCGCCATCCGCTTTTTCAAAATACCCTTTTCGTGCTTCGTGAGCACCGGTAAACGAGCCTTTTTCATGGCCGAATAACTCGCTTTCTATAATTCCTTCCGGAATTGCGCCACAATTAACGATCACAAGATCGTTTCGTTTTCTGTCACTGATTGAGTGAATAGCCCGGGCTGTTACATCTTTTCCAACCCCGCTCTCTCCCTGCAGTAATACTGTTATGTCGGTTTTGGCCACCTGCATGATCTTATCAACTACATGCTTGATAGCAGGTGTATCACCAAGCAGTCCGAACCGTTCTTGTAATGCTTCTCTGTCCATATAAAGATAATTTTTTACGTAGCCTTAAAGTTACGAAAGATCTGCATCTTGCCATAAAAAACGAGTTGGGAAATTGAGTGTTGTGAAACTTGGATTAATTCAGAACAATTAAAGCTTGTTTCTGTGCACTTGGGAAGTACATAAAGGGAGATAACTCAAAACTAAGAAAGGTACTTTTCTGATATTAAACTGAAGCAGATATTTCGGTTGTTAATAGTATTAATGGTACGATTCAGGAATTATAGCGTCTTAAAACTCTTTTTTATAAATGATGTATATGCCTGACAGCTATACAAATATTATATCTGATCATACTTCAGACTTTACTTTCACATAAAATCATCGTTTGTTTGAACCTTCAAAATTAATTCAATTTCAGAGATGGATTACCCGCTTTTTACAGAAGAGATAGAAAAAAAACTCTCTGCCCATTTTGCATTTATCTATGGCGAAGGTTATGTAGACTTTTGCCTGGATCAGACCCACGATCTGCTTGAGACATATAACCTGAAGCCTGTTGATGAGGAAACCGGCAGTGATTTGTGGTCACACGAAGATGCCATTTTAATCACGTATGGTGATATGGTACAGCCGGAGCCCGGCGAGCCGGTATCGAAACTGCATAAACAGCATCAGTTTTTAGTGCAGGAGCTAAAAGGGTATATCTCAACTGTGCACATTTTGCCATTTTATCCTAGCTCCTCGGATGATGGTTTTTCAGTTGTTGATTATGTAAAAGTGGATACCACGCTTGGCGGATGGGACGATATTGAAGAGATGAGCAAAGATTTTAAGCTGATGGGTGATTTGGTGATGAATCATGCATCGCGCTACAGCAGCTGGTTTAAAAATTATCTGAAGGATAAAAAACCGTATAATAGATTTTTTATTGAAGTTGATCCCTCCGAAGATCTCAGTATGGTGACGCGCCCCAGAAGCTCACCCCTGCTCACGCCGGTACATACCGATCAGGGCGAAAAGTTTGTATGGTCTACCTTCAGTCCCGATCAGATCGACGTAAACTTTGCGAATCCTGTATTGTTGTTCCGTTTCATAAATATTTTTCTGCTTTATTTAAGCAAAGGCCTGAGTGTGATCCGTTTGGATGCTGTAGCCTTTATATGGAAGGAGCTGGGCACAAATTGCATCCATCTGCCCGAAACGCATGAAATCGTGAAACTGATCAGAACTCTTGTCGACTATTACGCTCCGCATGCTACTATCATTACCGAAACAAATGTTCCTCATAAAGAAAATATCAGCTATTTCGGTGATGGTGATGAGGCACACATGGTGTATCAGTTCAGCCTGCCGCCGCTGCTGCTTCATGCTATATTAGGTGAAAATGCAGAGTATCTGACCAAATGGGCTTCTTCGCTGAATGATCTGCCGGAGAAGTGCACCTATTTTAATTTTACTTCATCGCACGATGGTATAGGTGTTCGTCCGCTTGAAGGCCTGGTACCCGATGAAGAGTTCAGGGCATTGGTAGATGGAATGCGCAAGAGGGGAGGTTTTGTATCGGAAAAGCAAAATCCCGATGGCAGCCTGAGTCCGTATGAATTGAATATCACTTACTTTGATGCATTCTCCGATTATAACGGATCGCAGAGTTTGCAGGAGAGGCGGTATATCTGCTCTCAGATTATTATGCTTAGCCTGCAGGGTGTGCCGGGAATCTATTTCCACAATTTGACCGCCACACGGAATAATATGAAGGGCGTTTCCATAACCGGGCGCTATCGCACCATCAACCGGAAAAAATGGTATTATGATGAGCTGACCGATGCCATAAATGATCCGGATACCAACACACACCGTATTTTCAACCGGTACAAACAGATTTTGAAAAAGCGCAGTAAACATCCGGCATTTCATCCCTTTGGAGAACAGGAAGTATTTAATGTTGATTCAGATCTGTTTTGCATTTTGAGGGAAGACCCTTACCAAACAGAAAAAATATTGGTGATTGCCAATCTTACCAATTCAGAGAAAGAAGTTGAATCACTAAGTGAGAAACTCCCCATTGATCAAAACGGCAGCCATATTGATATCATCTCGGAAAAGGAATGCATTAAACACGATACTTTGACTCTGCGTCCGTACCAGGTGATTTGGGTTGTGGTTTAGTGAAGCTATCGGCCGTCAGCTGACAGCTTTTAGCACTTAGCTTAAACCGAACTGCAATTTTAGAGTGATTGGTTTTCGTAACGGATAGCCGGTTTAAGAATTACGGTGGTTTTTTTGGCGAATTGTACCGAAAGAGTATTGGGAGAGATTCTGCTTTACTTGCGCGGTAAAGACTGCATAATTCAATACATAAACTAATTTTTCATTAAACCATTGGAGAGTTTTAGAGGTGTTAATGAGTGACAGCATAGAATAATTTTTAAAAAAAATGAAAACGCTTACACAAATATCTTGGATTCCTCTTATAGGTTTATTAGGTTAGGTACAATTGCTTCAGTATATCGTAGTGTAACCACGACATATATTATTGTTGCAAGCTGCTTTAGCGTAAACTTTAACTAACCATAAATGTATCTATGAAAAACATTTACGATTCGTTTAAAAAAATGACTGCAATAGCAATTGCAGGATTAGTTTTTGCAGGATTTGCAAATGCAAATCTTATGGCTCAGGAAAGAGTTATTTCCCCCGATGAGCTTTTATATGCCAATGATAACGGAGTGATATATGCCATTTCATTCGAAGTAGATGGTGGTGTTGCTACTTTCCATGTGGATATGTCTGGTGCTGAAGGATTTGACCCTGCAGAGCATACCGTTTACATAACAGGCTCTCTGCTAGGTTGGGCTGAGCCGGGTACCGATCCGGACAGACAAACCATGGTACATGTCGAGGACGAAAATACAGATATACCTGTAGTAACTCCTGATGAGACAGGAGAAATTGCATATAAGTATTTCTCAGATTTTGTTGCTGAAGGATGGGATGGTGG
>SLAU01000327.1 GCA_007126675.1 Balneolaceae bacterium | reverse complement strand
TCATAAATCCAGGCTTCAGCAGCTTTCTTTATGTTTTTTTCTTTAGCAGGCGTTACATAATCTTCGGGGTGCCCGAAATATATGTCGGAACGAGCTTTTACTTCCACAAATATAACCTGTGTATGATCGAAAGCAACAATGTCTATTTCCGCTTTTTCAAACCTGTAGTTTCTGTCAAGTATCAACAGATCTTTTGATTCAAGATATGCTGCAGCAATCTCTTCACCTTCGCGCCCGGTTTGATGTGCTGTTTTACTCATCACTTTTATTTGAAATATCCGGCATCACTTTTCCTTTCAAATTTTGATGAGCTTCTGCCAGTTTGACCAATTGTTTTAAAAATTTCAGATTTTTTTTGTTGATATAAGGAAGCATCGCTTTGGTAAAACGATCAAACATCTCAAGAAATTCAATAAAATTTTGAATCCTTTCTTTAAACTCTTTTTCCTCTTCTGTTTGCAGGCCGCTTTCTTCAAGCATTTTCATGCATTCAACCAGGTTTTGGTGGATAGGAGCAATTTCGCGCTGCTGGCGTTCTTCGATCAATATCGCTACGATATTCCAAACATCTTTTTCGGCCGTGTAAAAATCTTTTCGCTTACCTTTAAAATGAACCTTACTGATCAGCTGCCATTGAGCAAGGCTTCGAAGATTCATATTGGCATTTCCACGGCTAATTTGAAGCCGTTCCATTATGGTGTCGGTATCAAGAGGATCGCTTTCGGCATAAAGAAGCGCATGGATTTGTGCCATAGTTTTGTTTATTCCCCAGGCTGAGGCCATTTCTCCCCATAGCAACACAAATTGTTCAGATGCTTCTTTAAATCTATCGGATGTTTTTTCCGGCATAGGAATGGTTTTATTCTCCGGCCTTTTCCTTCTTTTCTGAAGATTTTGTTTCCGTACTTTCGGTTTTTGAAGGCTCTGATTTCCCATTTTTCTGCTCCTTCATTTTATAATCGGTAGTGTAAAAACCATTACCTTTGTACACAATACCACTGCCCCCTGATATAATTCTTTTTACAGGCTGACCTGTGGTTGGACATTCTGTAAGTGGATTATCGCTCATGCTTTGGAAGACCTCGAAAGTGGTACCGTCTTTTCTTTTGTATTCGTAAGTAGGCATAATTTGTTTATTGGTTTTTAAATTCGGCTTATCATCAGCATAAAATGTGCCAAAACCGAGCAACTGATCAAACTGACAGTCAGGATAGTGAAGAAAGCCCGTTTTTTAGACGAATCATTCCTTCTTTAAGATTTTCCATTGATGCCGCATAGCTTATTCGCAGACCGCCCGGCTCACCGAATGCATCACCTGGCACGGTGGCCAGCCCATGCTTTTCGAGCAAATAAATACAGAGGTCGGTACTGGTTTTTATTTTGTCTCCATCCGGTGTTTTTTTGCCAAGGAAACGGCTGATGTCAGGAAAAATGTAAAATGCGCCTGATGGCACAAAACAGTCAACACCCTCAATGGATCGAAGCTCATTTACCAAAAAATTCCGGCGCTCTTTGAACGCCTGTCGCATATCTGATACCTGTTTCATAGAGCCTGTGTATGCGGCAATTCCGGCTTTTTGGGAGATAGATGATGGCGCGGATGTTTCCTGGCTTTGAATTTTTGCAATAGCGTCGATCACCGGTTTTGGACCGGCAGCATAACCAAGCCGCCATCCGGTCATAGCAAACCCTTTGGAAAAACCATTGACCAAAATTGTTCTGTCTTTCAGGGCGGGCGCAACATTTAAAATACTCACGTGGTCGCCTTCGAAGGTGATGTATTCATAAATTTCATCTGAAAATATAATTATATCCGGATGTTCTGATAGTACATCAGCAAGTTCTTTTAGTTCATTCTTTGTGTAACATGCACCGGTTGGGTTTGAGGGAGAGCATAAAATCAATCCTTTTGTTTTCCTGGTGATCGATTCTTTAAGCTGTTTTGGTGTTAATTTATAATTATTGGCAAAGGTTGTTTTGATTGTAACAGGAGTACCATCGGCCATTTTTACCATTTCCGGATAACTGACCCAGTAGGGTGCAGGAATCAGAACCTCATCTTTGGGATTAATTGTGGCTAGCAGTGCAAAGCCAATCGATTGTTTGGCACCGTTTGATAATATGATCTCATAAGGCTGATAATCGAGTTTATTTTCTCGTTTCAATTTAGCAGCCACAGCTTCACGTAGTTCGGGCATTCCTGTGTTCATCGTATAGCCATGAAAACCCTCAGTAATGGCTTCTATGGCGGCATTACAAATATGCGGAGCAGTTTTGAAGTCCGGTTCTCCGGCGCTTAATGATATTACAGAAACACCTTGTCGTGCCAGCTCTTTTGCCTTTGCAGTTATCTTTAGTGTTTGTGATGATGATAGTTCTTTTGCTCTGTTTGAAATCATATGATTGTAAAATTTAAGGTCATTGAAAAGTAGCAAAAAAGCGGATTGAAAACCTTTATCCTTACTTGTTTTCAAACTTTTTTCTCAGGGCAACAGCTACATTATCCGGTACAAAACTGCTGAGATCACCACCCCATTCAGCAACCTCTTTTACTATGGTTGCCGAGATAAAGGTAAGCTGTTCGTCAGGCATTAAAAAGACAGTGTCTATATCAGGAGCAAGCCTGCGATTAGTGAGTGCCATTCTGAATTCGTATTCGAAATCGGATAGCTGTCGTATGCCCCGAAGAAGAGTATTGACGTTTTTTTGACGCGCGAAATTAATCAAAAGACCGGTGAACTGTTCAATTTCAACCATTTCATACCAGTCGTAATCTTTTATTGTATCGCGGATTAATTCAACCCGTTCATCTCCGTTAAAAACGGACTTTTTTTTATTATTCACGGCTACGGTTATAATTACTTTGTCGAAAAGCTTAACTGCACGTCTTAAAATATCTAAATGCCCATTTGTAAATGGATCAAAAGAGCCTGCATACAATGCTGTTTTGTTCATAGCTGTGAGATCGGTTGAAGTTAGAATTCGCCTGATTCAGTAAAAATAGCAACAACAGTTCGTCCGTAAGGTTTGGAAAAAACGCAATTTTTGTGGTTTCGAAAGTCATGGCGCTTATCATGTTCAAGAATAAACCATCCATCTGAATTTAGCCAATTACTAGTCAGGATGTTTTCTACCATTTGCTCCATGTAATGATAGTCGTATGGCGGGTCAGCAAATATTATATCGAACTTTTTGGTGCGTTTTTCCAAATAGCTTTCAATATCAGACACAACTGTTGAGATCTGATCTGAAACGCTGAAAGTTTCTGCCAGTTTGTTTATATGATTAATGTGCTCTGAGTTATTATCAACGAAAGTAACATGTTGGCTTCCTCTCGAGATGGCTTCAAACCCTAAATTTCCGCTTCCTGCAAAAAGGTCAAGTATTTCTGTATCATCAAAATATCTTCGTGCTGCGATAACCGAAAACATACCTTCTTTTGTACGGTCGGAGGTAGGGCGCAGCTGATCGGTTTTAGGAATCGGAATAATTCTTCCTTTGAGCTTACCCGTTATGATTCGCATAATTTCCCTCTTTTTCCTCTGTCAGGTTTAAACTCATCATTACAGCAGGAAATGCACTCTCGAGCCTGAATCCGTACGTTCTTTCAGGTGCTTCAACTTTCATTGATTCAAGCGTGTTCATAAGAATGATCTCTCCGGTGTCGTCCCAGATTGGATTCAGTACTTCTGATGCTTCGCGGGCAAATTGACCGTATACATAAACCTGTTCGTGGATACCACTCATCCAGCTAAGAGTACTTCCATGGAGAGTCCATAAATAGGGCAGATCTGTTCGGTTTTCAAAATTGATAATTGTGCAGCCCCTCAGTTTCCCAAGCAGGTAAGATGCAACTGATATGTAATTTTTTTGACAGTGAACAGTGAGAAACGAGCCGCTGATTTTTGTGTGATGCTGCCACTGCTTCCCGATCTCAAACTCTGCAACGTACTCAGCATCTTTAAATGAGCCGAGCAGATGGTTGAACCCATTCATTGCATCTGAATTTCTGACCAGTAACATTCGCAACTCAGAATTGCTTAGAGGAAACCATGTAGACTGTAAGCTGCGACGTTCCACTCCATTCATAAGCACACTGATAAATGCTTCACGTTCATCAGTTTCTTCGTAAACAGATCGCGTTAAAACACTCCAGCATTCTTCGGTGGCCGGCGATAAAATGCGAACAGTTTCGCATTCATATTTATCGCGCAGATTTGAGAGAGAAGTTTCAATACCGCTGAAAGAGTGTGCCTGCCCGGAAACAATAGCATGTTTTACATCAAAATTAAAATCAAAACAACCAATGTGGCGGAGATTACCACTATGTTCCGGATCGTTTACTGCATAAAAAAGCTGATTATCAGCATAACAGATTCCTAAACATACTCCGCCATCTGCCATTTCTAATTCCAGTTTGGAGCATTCATCATAGTAGTGCGTTCGAGGTCACCAATTCTGTCATCAGTACCGGGATTTTCAAGCAGATATAATCGTGGCCTGATCGTATCATTCATTGTATATTCGAACCGGTTGTGCGGCGGGCGGGGTGAATATACAAGAGAATCCGGATTATATTCTGATGGCGGCCGGAATGCAAAGAGTTCCGGTCCTCGCTCAATCATCATGGAGTCAGTTTTGAGAAACTGAACAAGACTGTCAAGGCCGCCTTCTGTTGGGGGAAAGTTACCTCTTCGGTTTCTGTATTGAACCAAAACATCGCGCACAACTTCCATTCTGTGGCGTTCACGCTCAACCATTTCCCTCTCTTCAAGTACTTCCTGATAAGGGTCAACAATTGATCTGTAAAGGTACCAGCTCAATAAAATGATTAAAATGCCAAGCGCAATTGTAATTATTGAATTTCTCTTTTCTATGTCCATGAGACGGTTATAACGTTTTTGTAAGGTCGGTGAAAATGAACAGGAAAATAAATGCAGGGTATTTGATATGCAACTTTCATCGACTAATGATTATAAAACTTAACAAATCGGGCGAAATAAATTGCATTTATTTTAGAATCCTGACCGATTTTTTATTTCAACTTAATAAAAGTAACTGTTCGGTGAGCCCGCTTTTTAAGCCCCGAAGCCTGAATTTTTCAAAATTAGCAAGGTTCAGCTCATTTTTCTCAAGTATTGTTGTTTTAAAAGTATTTTTGAAAGCTGATTTTATTTCGTCTAAGCCTATACTAAACGGCGGGCCGGGCATTTCGTCCTGATTGTATAAAAAGTGATGAAGCAGTATGCTTGTTTTATCTGAACAGAGCTCTGATAGTTTATGATAGTAACTGCTTCGCATCGGTTTTGGAAGTGCAACTAATGCGGCTTTGTCGTAGATCAGGTCGAAGTCCGGCATCTTTAGTTTTGGCAGCTTCAGGAAATCACCTCGCCAAATGGTAATGGAGCCGGTTTTGTATAGAGTAAAATCAGCGAAGGAGCCCGTTTTATAATTTCGCCGGTTTTCCTCCATAAATTCCAAAATCGCTTTTTCAGAAATTTCAACACCGGTAACTTTTGCATTCTGTTTTTCCAGCCAAACCATATCTATTGCTTTTCCGCAAAGGGGAACCAGCACTTCGGGCTCTGCAGGAAGCTGAACCGAATTCCAGTGTTTTCTTAATCCCGGATATCCGTCCGGCATGTTGAACCCGATTTTATTTTTTCGCCAGCGGCTTTCCCAATAGCTTAATTCCATTTTTAAATATAGTATTCAGCAGACAGAAGTCAGAATTCAGGAGGGGCTTTTATTTTATCATAACATCTTAATGGATAGGCACATTTATGTTTTCGGGTTGATGAGTCCTAAAAAATCACCGTACCTTCCCCTCCTGAATTCTGACTTCTGAACACTGATCTTCTTTGAATAAAAATATCCTCAGGCTTGCAATTCCAAACATCATCAGCAACCTATCGGTGCCGCTGTTGGGTGTGGTGGATACGGCCCTGGTAGGGCATCTGGAGCATGTCTATTATCTCGGCGCACTGGCTGTAGGCAGTATGATCTTCAATTTCCTTTTTTGGGGTTTCGGATTTCTGCGGATGGGAACTACCGGCCTCACGGCTCAGGAATATGGAGCACGCGACCGCTCCAAAATGATGATGACCCTGGCGCGTGTTCAGCTTATCGCATGGGCAATTGGTACCGGATTGATTTTACTCCAAACTCCGATCATCCTTTTCAGCCTTTGGGTGATTGAAAGCAGTGCGGAAGTTGCACATTACACACGCGAATATTTTGATATCCGGATTTATACTGCCCCTGCCATTCTTGCACTTTACGGTTTGCAGGGTTGGTTTTTGGGGATGCAGAATGCCAAGTATCCGATGATTATCACCATTGTTCATAACGTGCTGAACATTGTGCTCAACATCTTTTTTATCCAGGTGCTGGATATGCATGTGGATGGTGTGGCATGGGGAACGCTGATCTCTACCTGGCTGGCACTTGGTCTGGGTGTTTGGCTTTTTTTCAAACGGTATAAGCGATATGTGAGCCATTATATTCAAACAGAGTTGATTAACCCCGATGAGTTGAAGCGATATTTTGCGGTAAATCGTGATATTTTTATCCGTACACTTTGTCTCATTTTTACATTCTCCTTTTTTACGGCGATGAGTGCAAAGCAGGGAGATATGATTCTTGCAGCCAACACCATTCTTCTTCAGCTCTGGATGGTAGCCTCCTACGGAATTGACGGATTTGCATTTGCTGCCGAAAGTTTGATCGGGCGTTACAAAGGCAGTCGCGATAGTTACAAATTGAAACAGGCGATTAACTACAACCTTGGCTGGGGACTTGCGCTTGGTTTATTCGGTACGCTGATTTATGGTGCTTTTGGTGACCCGATTCTTTCGATTTTTACCAACAATGAGGAAGTGATAGAACTGGCGCATGTAGTACTCTTCTGGACGGTGATGGCACCGCTGGTTTCGAGTGTGTGTTATATACTGGATGGCGTATTCATCGGTGCCACAGAAACCGGTCCGATGCGAAATACCATGCTGGCCGCCACATTTCTTTTCTTTTTACCGGCGTATTATATCGGTACATACTTTTTCTCAGTACACGGTTTGTGGCTGGCGATGGTGTTATTTATGATTGTACGGGGTGTGGCACTTGGGTTTTATCTGCCTCGAATAACATCGCGGTGACCCACCCCTACGTCCCATCCGCCGGGAGTCGGACAGGCTCCTATTCCGGCGGAACTACACCGCCGAAACAAGGAGGGGGTTCGAGTGCGCCTTGGATTCCGTGCCCTCAAAACCCGGCTCTTGCCTGTTTTTGGTTTGAGATTGTTATTCAGTCTCGGGCGCTCCCCTTCCTTGTGTCGGCATAAGCCGGCATAGGGAAGGGGCCGGGGTATGGGTCACCGTTGCATTGGTTGCAATTTAAACACATATTTCTGCTAACATACAAATCTCTGCGAGACTCCGCGTGCACTCAGCGAAACTCTCTGCGAGAAACACCCTGAGCCAACAAACATAATTATGACTACCAAAAAAACCATTCTTATGATGCGCCACGCTAAATCTTCCTGGGAAGACAGCAGTCTGCGCGATTTTGACCGTCCTTTGAACTCAAGAGGAAAAAGGGATGCGCCCCGGATGGGACAATTTCTGATAGAGAAAGGAATGATCCCGGATCAGATCTTCAGCTCACCGGCTGCCCGTGCAAAAGCCACGATAATGCATGTGGTTAAGGAACTGGAGATTGATGAGAATGAAATTAGCTGGACCGAAAACCTCTACTTTTCAGGTGCCGGCGCATATACAGAGGCGATTCAAAGTGCAGATGAACAGTCTGAAATTGTGATGACAATCGGCCATAACCCGATGACGGAGCAAGTAGTGGAAATGCTTGCCGGGAACCGGCGAAGCCTGCGGATGCCAACTGCTGCGATTGCCTGCTTTGAATCGGATGCAGAGAGTTGGGGACTGGTATCACCGGCCAATTGCCGGTTGATTTGGCTACAGGTTCCAAAAGAGTTGTGAGTGTCATTGCTATAAAATTTTAACGAATATGTTTTTCAGTTCGCCATCTTCTGCTGCTTGTACATTTTAGATCTCAATTATTCTGTTCGTGATATAGGTTCAGAAATCTCATATATTCAGGCAACTAAAATCAATCGAAAAACAGACCATGATTTACAAGCAAAAATTCTATTACCTCTGTAAAACTCCGCTCAGTGCCGAAGGGCCAAATGACGTTGAAGTGATTGACCGTGCGGATGACAGCAACCAGTTTCCTGATTTATTTAAAAAATACGAAGAGCTAAGATCTCATGGCTTTAATGAAGATCAGCTATACAGTATTGTACGGGCGGATGATATCTATGATCTGGTTCGAACCGGTACCGAGAAAGAAGCAAAGGAAGAGGCTTTTGAAAAAGCAGAACCCGATATTATTACCAATCTGCAGCATCGTGTAATGCAGAAGAATGACAAAAACGCAAAAGCAATTCTCAAAGAGGTACATCAGATAGACGCCTGAGTTGCTATTCTGTAACCTCATAAATACGTGCATCATAAGGCTGTCTAAAAAGTAATTCAATTTATAAACCAGCTTAAATAATTTAGACATTTAATCCCTCTCTATTTTTTAGAGAGGGAGAAAGGGTGAGTCAGAAAAATAAATCTAAATTATTTAAGCGAAATTCGATGAATTATACCCTTTTAGACAGCCTCATCTTTTTTCTTCTCTTGGCCGCAGGCCTCCGGAATGAATTCCGGCCAAAATTTGTATCGGTTACATAAGCAACTAAATGCAAAAATTAAAGCACAGAGGATATTATATTATGGATAGCACAACTATAATAAATGGAGAAAAAACAATGGAAATCAATATTGGTATAACCGAAGAGCACAGAAAAAAAATAGCGGGTGGTCTGTCGCGCTTGCTTGCAGATTCTTATATGGTGTATTTGAAAACACACAATTATCACTGGAATGTAACAGGAAAGCTGTTTCATCCTTTGCACGAAATGTTCGAGGAACAGTACACAGAGTTGGCCGAAGCCATTGACGTGATTGCTGAACGGATTCGTGCACTGGGATTTCGTGCTCCGGGTTCGTTCAGGGAGTTTGCTGAACTTACTTCAATTGAAGAAGATACAGATATGCCTAAGGCGCTTGATATGGTTGAACAACTTGCAAAAGACAACGAAATTATTTTGCAAACTGCCAGGGAAACAATTCCTGCATGTGATGAGGCCGGAGATGAAGCATCGCTGGATTTGCTAACGCAACGCCTGCATATACACTCTAAAACAGCCTGGATGCTACGAAGCCATCTTGAAGAATAAAAAATCAATTAAAGGGAAGCCGTTTCAAACGTGCTTCCCTTTTTTTATTAATCACTGAATCAGATTATGTTTGATGATTAATATGCTTTTTCTGTTTTTTGCTACTACTCTTTTTAACCGAATTGAAATAAGCTAACTACACAATGGAACTATTTAGTGAAATGGGTGCATCAGCCGATACCCTCTTACCAAGTGCAATTGAGCATGGGCTAAGCGTGATCGGAGCTATCATTATCCTGATACTTGGTTACATAGTTGCCGGATGAGCTGCAAAAAAAGTACGAAAAACCACATCTAAAGCTGAGAACATTGACGATACCCTGGTGCCGATTCTTGCCCAAACCACGCGAATTTTAATTCTGATAATCACCGTACTGGCAGTACTTG
>SLAU01000054.1 GCA_007126675.1 Balneolaceae bacterium | reverse complement strand
TTAAAACCACTATTGAAGATGGTGAATCACTTGATTTAAATGTTGCTGATGCTGTGGCACTGGCAATGAAAGAGTGGGCATCCGAGCGTGGAGCAACACATTATACACACTGGTTTCAGCCTCTAACCGGTGCAACTGCAGAAAAGCACGACAGTTTTATTACTCCTAACCAGGGCGGCGGTGCGGTAGCAGAATTCTCCGGTAAAGACCTGATCCAGGGTGAGCCTGATGCATCCAGTTTCCCAAGCGGTGGCCTGCGTCCAACTTTTGAAGCACGCGGTTATACGGCATGGGATCCTACTTCGCCGGTTTTTCTGATTGAGAATCAAAATGGAAAGTATCTCTGTATTCCTACTGCATTTGCATCATGGAAAGGGGAGGCACTTGATCATAAAACTCCACTTCTCAGATCGATCGATGCACTCGACAAGCAAGCGCGTCGTGCACTAAAACTTTTTGGGATTGATACAAAAAGAGTTGTATCAACTACCGGTGCCGAGCAGGAATATTTCCTGATCGACCAGGAGTTTTTCTACCGGCGCCCCGACCTGATGACCTCAGGGCGCACACTTGTTGGTGCTAAGCCGCCGCGAGGGCAAGAGCTGGATGATCACTATTTCGGCTCAATCAGCGAGCGGGTTCTTTCTTTTATGATGGAAGCAGAGCTCGAGCTGTACAGGCTCGGAATTCCGGTGAAAACTCGTCACAACGAGGTTGCGCCAAACCAGTTTGAAGTTGCCCCGATTTATGAGCATTGCAACGTCTCAGCCGATCATCAACAGCTTATGATGATTACACTGAAAAGAGTTGCTAAAAAATATGGATTCGAATGCCTGCTTCATGAAAAACCGTTTGACGGGCTTAACGGAAGCGGTAAACACCTGAACTGGTCAATGAGTACCAAAGAAGGGGCCAACCTTCTTGAGCCGGGTGACAGCCCGCATGAGAATATGCAGTTTCTCTTTTTCTTCTCTGCAATTCTGAGAGCGGTTTACAAGCACCAGGATCTGATGCGTATTTCGATTGCAAGTGCCGCTAACGATCACCGTCTTGGCGCAAACGAAGCGCCTCCGGCGATTATCTCGGCATATATTGGTGAACAGCTTGAAGATATCATCACACAACTGCTGAACGGCGGCCTCAAAAACTCGATGAAGAGCGGTCTTCTGGGACTGGGAACACCGGTGCTGCCTGAGCTTCCAAAACATGCGGGCGACCGTAACCGTACCTCACCGTTTGCTTTTACAGGTAACAAATTTGAGTTCCGTGCGGTTGGTTCAAGCCAGTCAGTATCATTTCCTACGGTTGTGTTAAACACGATTGTTGCAGAAGCGATTGATGAGCTGTGCACAAGCCTCGAGAAAAAGATTAAGAAGAAAGATCTTGAAGTTTCACTTAAGGAAGTTTTGGTTGATTCGCTGAAAGAAACACACAAAATTGTGTTTAACGGTGACGGCTATTCGGATGAATGGCAAAAAGAAGCCAAAAAGCGTGGACTTTTAAATCTGAAGACTACTGCTGATGCACTTCCGCTTCTTACAAATAAAGAGAATGTTGAACTCTTTGTGAACTATAAAGTTTTGAATGAAGCTGAAGTTCATTCAAGACAGGAAATCTGGGGAGAGCAGTATGTGACTACTCTGAACATTGAGGTAGACACAACAGAAGCGATCGCAAGAACGATGGTTTATCCTGCGGCAGTTCGTTATATCAACGAATTGGCAACAGCAGTTAAGGAAACCAAAGCTCTTGGTTTGAAAAACAGCGGATCGGCTGAAATGCTAAAGACGATGAATGAAGCACTTAACGATCTTGGCAAAGCTTTAGAAAAGCTGACGAAAACCCAGGGTAAACTCAAAGGCGGTTCCGTAATGGAAGAGTGCAAGGAGTACCAGGAGAAGGTTATCCCTGCAATGAATGATATCCGCGATGCGGTTGATTTGCTTGAACGCTTCACAGCAGATGATTACTGGCCATTGCCGATTTATCGTGAAATGTTGTTCGTGAAGTAATAAGCGAAGAGTAATAACCGCAGAGGCACCGAGTACGCTGAGTGGTTTATTTACAGCGGCTTTATATTAATTTTAGCCTTGAAGGCGTGGACGTTGTTCACGCCTTTTTTTATGCTTTGCGTTAGTTAAATATTCTTCATCAGGGATAGCCAACTGCCTACTGATCTTACTACACCAGCACCAATTCGGACTCTGGCAGGAATCCGCGCGAAAGGCACGCGCGGCTACTCTACCAGGTCCTGAAGTCCTAATCACCTAATTTTCAAATAAACTAATCACCTATTTTACAAGAACCATCTGCCTTGTTTGCACCACCTGCCCGGCGGTTAAGCGATACAGGTACACGCCGCTGGCGAGATTGGAGGCATCGAACGGGATTTCGTGCGTTCCGGCTTCTATAAGACCGTCCACCAAAACAGCTACGCGGCGGCCCAGCATGTCGAATACTTCAAGGCGGACCTGGCTGTTTTGCGGGAGTTCGTAGCGGATTACCGTGACCGGATTAAACGGGTTGGGGTAGTTTTCCACTTCGAGTATTTTGGCACCGACAAGTTGTTCTTCTGTAAGTTGCTGCTGTGGACTTACCGGTGATTCCTCATCGGTTTGCATACGTGCACGGATATCGTTCTCGATTGTCGAATAGTGTTGCGTAATTTCTTCAACATCGCCGCTTCGCGATTGCTGGAAGGCATAGATCGATTCCAGCGTTTCCAGCGCTGAAGTGTTCTTCCCGTTGTACCGCTGCAGTTCCAGGGTAAGATGCAGCTAGTCAAGCTTATCCAGGTCATCAATATTGTTTGAACTATTATTGATCATCCAGTTTTCTGCTTCTGTGTAGTCACCGCTGAGAAGCAGCAATTTTCCATGCAGAACTGTTGACAAATTACGCATTGTCCGGTTGCGTTCACGAGTGGTAAAAAATTCATTTTCACCCAGTGATGCACCATATGTTAGCTGAAGAAATTGATCGCGTATCTGTGGGCTTCGATCCCCGGCTATGGTGGCAAGCTGGTACAGGATGTGTAACCGGTCCCGTACTTCTCCTTGGGTTTCGGCCTGTTCCAGAAGAGTTTTCTGTTCGTCATAAGTGGTTGCCAACTGCTCTTGAACTGATTCTTCGGTAGTTTCCAAGTTCATAATGGGAACCTGTCCGCCGCTTCCGGGGTTCTGGGAAGTTGTAGGATCGGAGGTTAACGACCAGTCAAGCCCTTCAATATCTCCGTTAAACATATTTGGATTAACAGAAGACTCCCCCCACCAGTTATAGCAGGCAAATACGGTTGAACTGCTTAAATTGTTTACCAAATACCGGCTGCCTGAAAAAACCCCGCTTATATGATTATAGCCTCCATACAATGGGGGTTGCCCTATAATTCCTAAGCAATTGCCCATACCCAGGCTGCCGTAGCTTGATATTTGGTCGTCCCCATTACCGGATACCTTGTTAAATCCCTCAAGGTTAAAATTTTCCTGCATCGTCACTGAGCCGCTGCTCATCACCTCAATTCCGTCACGAAACGTGCTCCCATTATCGATAATCTCATTGTGATGAAAGGGAAATACTGTAGCTGAGGTAACATAAAGCCCGGCTCCGTTGTTGTCGCGGATGGTGGTGTTACTTATGTCCAGATCTACAAATTGTGCCATTATCCCTGTCCAGTTACTGTTTTCCACAAGTACGTATGAAAGTACGGCATTCGATGTACCGCTGCCTTCCTGGTTATGCCAGCTGCTGATATTCCGGATCGATGCATTTCGGAAGGTGCTGTGTTCAATGGTGTTGTTTTGGGAGGCGATGGTCAGGTTTGTGTGGCCGCCATCAAACAAGGCCCATTTAATGCTGTTGGCTTCACTGCTGTTCAGGTTCACGGTTCCCCAGGCTTCATTTGGATCGGCGCGGATAAACCTTATGGGTTCTTCCTCGGTACCTTCGGCGATTAACTGAGACCCGGGAGTTGCAGTCAGGTTTACACTTTCATCAAGCAAAACAGTAGTTCCGGGTTCGATGGTCAATATTGAGCTTTGATCTATATTGATGTTATTTTCAAGATGCACATAACCAGACCAGGTATCATTAGATGTTACATGATCTGTTATTTTTGGCACAGCAGCTAATACAGCTCTATATGCATTAACCCGCCCATATCCTATATATTTATTGTATTTTCTAATTCCGTCTGGATGATAAAATGTGGTTGCATCCGGAGGCACAACAATATTATCGTAATCGGTAGTTGAGGTTATTATATCGTAAACCTCACTAACAGTTAAATCCGGGTTTACAGATAATAATAAACCAGCTATTGACGAAACCAGAGGCGCAGCCTCTGATGTAGCCCCCCAAATAGCTTTATAATCATTTGAAGCCTGTTCACCAGCGGCAGTAAATATTCTCATACTTGGTGCAGCTACATCAGTAAACGCCTCATCAGGATCAGTTAATGGATCATTACTTAACCCATAATTAAATATATATTCATCGGGTGTTCCCAGGTCTTGAAATGCAAAACGTTCTTCAAGTTGAAAAGGATCAATTGGTTGATTAACATCAAGATTACCTACATTATCAGTTAACTGGGTAGCAGTTACAGAAATTACCTGATGCCCTTCTTGAGGGAAATTATAAGAAGCAGGATACGGAATAAATGGCTCACCTAAAGTTGTTTGTCCTCGCCACAACTTGTCCCAAATATCATTTACAGAAGTACCAACCATAACTACTCCCAAATTTAATAAATCCTCAACAGCATTTTTAATGGAAGTAGTATGATAATCCGTCCAGCTCATATTAATCACATCTGGAAATTCATTACATGTTGTTGATGGAGGATTACTGCATATATGCAATAAGTAATTTAATCCAAATGCGCCAGTTCTTGCAGGAACAACCTGAAAATTACTACCTAAACTTGCAATACCAGTATCGTTATTGGTTTTAGCAGCAGCAATGGCTGCTACACGAGGACCATGTGAAGAATTGCTTGGACCACCAGGTACCCACTTGCCAAATTGGTAAGCTGGAATTCTACCTTCAAGTTCTTCATGAACACCATAAGTGTCATCGGATGTCCAGACATCTGATATCCCAATCACTATGTCTTCACTTCCCATAGTTATATCAAATACTTTTTCTGCTTCTAATAGTTTTAGGGGCCATTGCAAATCAAAATACGGGTCATCGGGAAAATTACTTGTCAAAAAAATAACTTCTGGGGGCTCAATATATCTGATTAGATCCGATTGAAGAATGTATTTTATATCAGCTAAAGACTGAACATCATTAAATTCAAACCGAAAAATCTTAGATAGGTCTGTTATAGACACTATTTCTCCAAAACGATTAGTTCGCAGGGTATCATCCGGTATAGCTACTGGATATGCTCGCTTTATCTCTCGCAGTCCCCTATTTGATTCTAAACTATTAATTTTCTCAATGAGTTCTGGGAATTCTTGGCTAATATTGATACTTCCAATACCAGTTGTACGATTTGAATTCACTAATATATGTTTATGAAAAGCCACATTAAATGTATATGCATATTTTTCTCCTTTATTATTAACAAAAACCTCATCTGAAGTGAAAATACCTTCTCCTTCTATTTTTTGAAGATAATTTTGTCCTTTGGCGGAAAAGGTGACACATGTAAAAAGTAGGATCAATAGTAAGATTTTATTTTTCATTTGGTTTCTTCGCGTTGTTTTGTTAATCTGAATTATACAATATTAAATATATATATATATATAACATGCAAGTAAATAGTTTGTATAAAATAATTTTCATTATTTTATTACTACTTTCATATGATGAATATACTTTAGCTCAGACTTGGCAATCTCTAAACGGACCAATTGAATCTGAAGTAACAGATATAATTGTACAAGATGATACGGTATATACGGCAGCTCGTTTTGGACATGGACTTTATAAAAGAAATTTCGAATCAGATGTTTGGCAATTTTCAAATATTACCCAAGGTGAAGGTGCTTTCAGGCATGCTCTTGAAGATATATTAAGTATAAACATCGATGAACAGGGAAACTACTACGCAGGAGGGGGTGGCGTTATGAGTGGTGATGGTCAGGTATTTAATCAGTTTTATAAATCTCACAACTATGGAAAATCATGGCAGGAATTTCGAAATGGAATTGAAGATTGCCATACAGTTAGTGATATTTTGGTCACACCCGATAAAAATATGTTTATAGCTTGTGTTCAGGGAATTTTTCTATTCAGTGAAAATGAAAACAAATTTATAAAAGTAGGTGGCAATGCATGGGAATTCGTTCATACACTATACCAATATGAAAATATGATTCTTGCCGGAACCCAATCCGGATTATGGTATTCTGATAATGACGGATTGAATTGGATAGAAAATGAAAACGATGAACATGAGATTTTTGCAATTAAACGTGTTGAAGATGAATTTTTTTTAGGAACGGACAACGGATTATTCAGAACTAGCGAACTCACCGAGAGTTGGGTAGAGGTGGATGAACTATCCGGCCTGGCCATTAATGCAATACACCTGTTTGAAGATTTGATATATATAGCTAATGAAACAGGTGTCTATGTAGTAAATCCCGATAATTACAGTACTGCACCTGTGTTTGCGGATATCGCTGAAGACAAAGTGCATGTAATAAATTCTTCTGAATCTTCCCTGTTTGTCGGAGCTGAAAACGGCTTTTATATTTGTTCACCTGAACAAAACACCTGTACTCTTAATGGAGTGGCTTCGGCATGGGTCAGATCTTTGAGCTTCCAGGGACAAGATACACTTTTAACCTCAACCACTAATGCGATATATCGCTATTTTACCGAATCCGGAGAGTGGGATACACAATCCGTTCCGCTTCGCAGAACACGAAATATTGTTCCGATTGATGAAGAAAATTTTCGTACGATTGATGATCGAAACTATTACAAATGTTCGTTTGCTGAAGGAGAATGTGATAGTTTTGAGATTGATGAAGAACATGTTTTAAGAGATATAACAGAAAACAGTGCCGGACAGCTTTTTGTTGCTTCATTACGTTATGTGTATCAGTCTGATGATGGAGGCGACACCTGGGATATGATTTATAACCACCCCAACAACGATAATCATACCCTTAAAGCAAATGGTGATTCTCTGCTATTCATCAATGGAGCGATTAAATTATCTCTAGACACGCATGATGTCGAACAATTACCGGCCTCTGTCCATCATATTACATCTGATGGAAAGTATTTCGGCATAGGCAACAGTGGTGTTGTAAAGAGCCATGATTTTGGCGAAACATGGATTACCCTGCTGCAGTCAACTGATATTATCGAACCCGATTTTATCAGAAGTGTAGAAGTGGATGAATCAAGCAACAAAATTTATGCAATTACAAATACCGGGCGGGTGTATGTAAGTGAAAATGAAGGGGAAAACTGGGGTTTGAATATTGAGATGCGCCCCGTTGCCATTGAACACACTGTATTAGGCCCGGATGGAATTTTATATCTTGGTTCATTTTCTGCGGGAGTTTTCGCCAACGTAGAACCCCTCAAACCACCCATGACAATCTCTATTGAAGAGGAACCGGGCGAAGCTATCCCGAATAATGTTATCCTTCACCAAAATTATCCCAACCCTTTCAACCCGGTAACGGTTATCAGTTTCCAGCTCCCGGCAAGCAGTGAAGTAACCCTGGAAGTTTTCGATCTGCTCGGAAGACGGGTGGCGCTGCTGGTTGACGGGCGACAGACGGCAGGCACCCACACCGTTCATTTCGATGGCAGCAACCTCTCTTCGGGAACGTATATCTACCGCCTTCAAACCGAAGACTTTTCCGAAGTTCGCAAAATGACGCTTATAAAGTAAAAAGTTGGCAGTAAGCAGTCTGCAGTTGGCAGTTGACAACTGCTTACTGCTTACTGCCAACTGCCTACTGAACTCACTTCACCAGCACCAATGCGGACTCTGGCAGGAATCCACGCGAAAGGCACGCGCGGCTACTCTACCAGGTCCTGAAGTCCTAATCCCCTAATTCCCAAATAAACGAATCCCCTACTTAACAAGAACCATCTGCCTTGTTTGTACAACCTGCCCGGCTGTTAAGCGATAGAGGTACACGCCGCTGGCGAGATTGGAGGCATCGAACGGTATTTCGTGCGTTCCGGCTTCTACAAGCCCGTCCACCAAAACAGCTACGCGGCGGCCCAGCATGTCGAATACTTCAAGGCGGACCTGGCTGTTTTGCGGGAGTTCGTAGCGGATCATCGTGACCGGGTTAAACGGGTTGGGATAAGCGGGAAGCAACTGAAATGTTTTTACTGGTTCAGTAACTATTTCTTCCGTTGAAACAATTAAATCCCCGTATTTCTCATCCTCTATTACAGCCCCGGTTAATACATAGGCGTCACCGTGCCAGTACTGAATGGAAAGGATTCCAAAATGTTCAGCAATTTCCATCTGGACCGATGGCACTCCTAAAGGGTCATCTTTAAATTGCTTAACTACTACTGTTTTTACCAAAACATTTTCTCCAAAAACTTCAGCCTGTGTTATACTTCCTACAAATCCTTCACTGCCATATATAGCTCCTTCACCACAATCCCAACAAGCATCCCAAATCGAATGCAATGGAAAATTGGAAACATAAAATTTTAAAATACCTGGATATAAATCTGGAAAAAAATCAGCAAAAAAGTCTGTTACAAATACTGAGTCCTCCTGAATGATCAGTTCTCCGAAGTTTTCCACCATACATGTGGTATGGGTATCTTCTTGTGTACATTCAATTATTTTCTTGGTAAACTCTTCTCCTGTTTGCTGGCTTACATACTTCCATTGGTTTCCCTCGGTGTAGTTGATAAACCCGTCGTTCGAAATATTTTGAGCAAAAACTGTAGTGGCAGGCAGGCATCCTAAAAATAATATTAATAAAAATTGGTGTATTCTCATCTTCACGCTATTTGATTAACATCATCTTTCTCGTTCTCTGAAATTCCCCGGAGATTAGTTGGTACAAATAGATTCCACTGCTCAACTCCCCGGACGGCTCCCATCGCTTTTGATGAATGCCCGCCGGGTACAATTCATGATTAATGAGCCGACTGGCCTCACGGCCAAGAAGATCATACACGATCAATGATACCTGTCGTGGTTTAAACAATTCAAATGAAATTACAGTTGAGGGATTAAAGGGGTTGGGATAATTCTGAGAAAGATTGAATTTTGGTGGTAATTCATTTTTTTCTGCTGACAGACCGAATTGCTGATCAATGATTATCATAACAGAATCAACTCGTTCCGACTCATTCAGAACAACAAATTTGAAGTACACGATTCCGATATGATCAATACCAAAAAATGAATCTGATGGTATATTTTGATACTCACCCTCTGCCGATTGAATTGAATATTCTATTTGATACTCCGTTTCTCCATTTTGACTCACATCTATAATCAGGTAGAAATTTTCGAAGACTCCGTCTGCTTGAGGAGAAGTCAAAGAAGCAGGATAATTATGATCTTGTGTCTCGAATACCTGTAAAGAAAGGCTGTCCAATGAACCGCTATTTGTAACAGTCCAATGGTAATAAGGTTCTGCAGTCGTTTCAGTGTTGAGAGAATCCACCTCCGGATGATACTCCACAATCTGGGCAAGCAGATGAAATGGAATTGTAAAAAGGAAAAGAATCAGGGTTATTTGCT
>SLAU01000290.1 GCA_007126675.1 Balneolaceae bacterium | reverse complement strand
TTTTGCCGATTATCTGATGTCTTTGACTTTTGTTGTGAATCTCTTTTCTCTGACTTACTCCTGCTATCTTTTGACTTCTGTTTTGGTCTTGATGATTGCTGACCTCTGTCCGATTTTTTCTTCTCATCTCTGCCGCTCTTTTTCTCTGACCGCTTACTCTCCTGTTTCTTGTCAGCTTTTTTCTCTTTTTTCTTAAACTCTTCATCCCAGCCAAAATCACTCTTTTCGCCAAAGTCGGGTGGCAAATTAATTACCTTGATTGAATTACCTTTAATCTTATCAATTTCATTAAAGGTTCGGTTATCGCGGCGCGTAACAAAAGTGATGGCAATACCGCTTTTATCATACCTTCCCGTTCTGCCAATTCTGTGTATGTAATCATCTGTATTATTTGGAACATCATAATTCAGGATAATCGAAACGCCCTTAATATCAATTCCGCGCGCTAACACATCAGTAGCTA
This sequence comes from Balneolaceae bacterium, assembly GCA_007126675.1. Classification (GTDB taxonomy): domain Bacteria; phylum Bacteroidota; class Rhodothermia; order Balneolales; family Balneolaceae; genus SLAU01. The sequence continues at coordinate 9,241 of SLAU01000290.1, read as the reverse complement.
CAATTACAGGCACAGTTCCGTTTTTAAATGCCTGGAGTGCTTTATTTCTTTCTTCCTGGGTTCTGTCACCGTGAATGCTTGCTGCTTTCATACCTTCCTTTTTCAGAAGCCTTTGCAGCTCATCCGTACCTTTCTTGGTTGAGGTAAAAATGATGCATGATTCCCACTCTATATCATTAAAGATTTTTTTAACGAGTGGAATTTTTTGGTTACTCTTCAGTTTATAGGCTCTTTGAACCACAGACTGGCTCGGTTTTGAACGTTCAATTTCAACCGATTCGGGATTCTTCATAATCGAAGATGCAAGCCGCTGGATCTCGTTCGGCATGGTGGCAGAAAAAAGCAATGTTTGCCTTTCTTTAGGCAGCCATGAGATAATTTTTTTCATATCCGGCAGAAATCCCATATCAAGCATACGATCTGCTTCATCAAGTACCAGGAACTCAAGTTTTGAGAAATCGATGTTCACTACTTTGTTTTGGTCAATAAACCGGCCCGGAGTTGCAACAATAATATCAACCCCTGCCTTTAGTGCTTTTGCCTGTGTTGAAAAGTCGCTGCCCCCTATCACGGTTGCCGAGCTGATGCCTGCATGATAGCCGATTGCAAAAATCTGTTCATCAATTTGCATAGCAAGCTCTCTTGTAGGGCTCAGGATCAATGCTTTAATACCATCCCTGTTACCTTTCAAAATGTTCTCCATTATCGGAATAACAAATGCACCTGTTTTACCGGTACCGGTTTGTGCCGTTCCTATCAGGTCTTTGCCTGCTAAAACAGGTGGTATCGATTTTTCTTGTATTGGGGTAGGCTCAACAAATTGTAAATCACGGAGACCATTTAGTAATGGCTCTGAAAGGTTTAATTCAGTAAACTTCAATATACTCTTTAATTATAGTTAAACTTGTTATCAATGAAATCTGGTGACATGAAATAATCAAAAGATGTTTGAGGGGAGCAAAGCCAACATCACCGAGATTGTAGAATTTAAATTCTTATTACCGTTCTGTATTAGCTCCCGATTGAATCCCTGTAATATACAAGATTTACAGCAACTATTTATCAGATACTTCAGTAATCATAAAATCAATTTATCCGGGATGATAAATTATTATCGCATTAAAATCTCTAACTGGTCTGAATTCAGCTATTTTTCGCTTTGCCTTGAATATTTTTCTTTTTCAAAAATTTGAATACGCTTTTCATTTCATAGCGGTTAAATAATTTGATAACTTTCAGAGCTAAAAACTTTAATTATCAAAATCTAAATATGCGATTAATTACCTATTTTGTTTTAATGAGTACCGCCCTTCTCTTTCTGTTTTCATCTTGCGACAGGGCTGAATACAGTTCCAGTGAAAATTTAGCTACAAAAGCAGATTCCGTAAGCTACAGTTTAGGCTTCTTTTATGGCAATGGATTATCTACAGAAGGTGTAGATGATATTGAAATGAAGAACTTTATAGCCGGAATGTTGCAGGGATTAGAACGTCAGGATCCCGCACTGGATGAAATGCAAATGCAGCAGGTACTGCAACAGTTTCAACAGGAACTGCAAGCCAGCCAGGCTGAACGACGAGAGTTAGATGCAGCAGCTAATATTGAGGAGGCTCAACGATTTCTTGAAGAAAATGCAGAGCGTGATGATGTGATGGTAACAGAATCAGGACTGCAGTACAGAGTGATTGAAGAAGGAACCGGTGCAAGCCCAACTGCAGAATCTGAAGTTGAAGTGCACTATCGCGGTACTTTAATTGACGGCGAAGAGTTCGACAGTTCTTACGAGCGAAATCAGACTGCTACATTTCCATTAAATCGTGTAATTCCCGGTTGGACAGAAGGCTTACAGCTGATGAGTGAAGGTGCAACCTTTGAATTTTTTATTCCCTCTGAGTTAGGATATGGAAATAACCCACCTCCCGGCAGCCCTATTCAACCCGGTTCACTGCTTATTTTTGAAGTAGAACTTATAAATGTTATTACTGAATAAAAGTAATCCTGTTTATTGTTAATCCATTTTAGAAATCGTGCAGCATTCATTTGCTGCACGATTTTTTTATGCTTTATTTTTAGATATGGATACCCTTGCACTTACAATGAAGGTTCGGTCGAAAGCCATAGAGTTGGGGTTTGATGACTGTGGCTTTTCGAAAGCTGAACCGTTAGATAAAGAAGCGTTCCGGCTTGAGGCATGGCTAAACGAAAACCGTCACAGCTCTATGAGCTGGATGGAGAGAAATTTTGAAAAGAGGATTGATCCAAGAAAACTCGTACCGGGTTCTAAAAGTGTGGTGAGTGTAATTGCAGGCTACCGATTCAGGGAAAATGAACAATTTGACCAAAAAACTAACTCACCCAAAGTTGCCAAATATGCACGCGGTCGCGATTATCACAAAGTATTTAAGGGGAAATTAAAAAAGCTTTTCAAATACACAGAATCTATAACCGGAGAAATAAACGGCCGCTTTTTTGTTGATTCGGCACCCGTTATGGATAAGGCATGGGCTGAACGCTCAGGATTGGGCTGGATAGGAAAAAATGGGAACTTACTGAACAAGAAGTTTGGCTCCTGGTTTCTAATCGGTGAAATGATCATTGATGTGCCATTTGTTTACGACTCTCCTGTAACAGATCACTGTGGCACCTGTACCGATTGTATTGATGCCTGTCCTACAAACGCTATTTATGAACCTTACAGAATTGACAGCAAACGCTGTATATCCTATCTCACTATAGAGCTGAAAGAGAATATGCCGGATGAATTTAAAAATAAGTTATCCGGCTGGATGTTTGGGTGTGATATTTGCCAGGATGTGTGTCCATGGAACCGTGATGCCGCTTACGGTACATTTGATGATCTGAAGCCACGTAAAAAAGTTTTGTACCCGGAAAAAGAAAAGTGGTCTGAAATAAGCAAAGAAGAGTTTGAATCAACTTTTGAAGGAAGTGCGGTGAGACGTGCCAGATATTCAAAATTCATTGATAATGCCAGTGCTGCAGTTGAATCTGTAAAATAAAAAAGCTCCGACATATACTGCCGGAGCTTTTTTATTAATCTATACTGAAGCTTTCAGTAGTGCTTAACAAGCAACGTTTTCAAAGTTTTGATTCCAGCAGGTTTGCTCGCCATCTTCAATTACATAGCCAACCCCGGTATCAGTATTCCAGAATACTTCTACAAAATCATTGAATCCGAAGTTTTCCATCGTGATCGTATGCTCAGGGCCATTTTGAACATATTCAACATTGCCCGCTACATTTCCATCTTCATCAAATATGGTGTAAGACAGTGTAACATTATCCTCTCCCTGCATACTCCACTCATATTCTAAGAACTTTACACTGATGCCGTCATCATTCGGGAAGTAATATGACCAGCCACCGGAATTTCCGTCATTAGATACAAAACCGGAGACAAATAAGAATTCGTCAACAACTTCGTCATCAAATACACCGCTAAAATAAATTTTCCATTCAATTCCGCCTGATACTTCTTCAGCCGTAGTTCTGATTGTTAGCATTTCGCCATCTTCTTCTATTGAAAACGTCCAAACCCACATGCCATTCTGAAATTCAGCATCATCAAACTGCGTAAACATTAAATAACTTTCTCCCAATGCAGTATTATTTGCAAGGGCAACATTCGCGGTTTGTGCATGACTAGAAGCGTTATTAAATCCGCTGAACTCTTCTGTAGCGGGTGGAGAATTATTTTCAAAATAGCTGTTATCAACTTCGGCGGGAGTAGTATCAGGTACTTCCGGTCTTTCACCTTCGCCTGATGAGGCCGGATCGTCCGAACATGCGGTAACAAACAATAAACAAAGTGTTGCTACTGTAATAAGTATTTTTCTAAATGTGTACATCTTATTTCTTGTTTTTGAATTAGTAGTTAATGATGATATGGTTACTACTATAGCGCAGAATCTTTCAAATACACCCCATAAAAATTCAAAAATGTTCTCTTTTGTCTTTTAGTGATTTATAAAGCATTTCTCTGGCTCTGAAAATATGAGCCTTTACAGTACCGAGAGGAAGATCGAGTTGTTCTGAAATTTCCTGGTAACTTAACTCTTCAAGATGGCGCATTTCAATAACCTGTCGATATTTATCAGGAAGGTTTTTGATTGCTTTGGTTATAATTTTTTTTCTCTGTTTTCGCTGAATGTCTCTGTCTGCCATGTGGCTTTGATCGGGCAGTTCCATCGAAAGTTCGCCATCTTTAGTTTTTCGAGGTTCATCAATAGATGTGGTTTGCAGTTTCTTTTTCCGAAGATAGTCGATGGTATGATTAGTAGTTATCCGGTAAATCCAGGTTGAAAAAGCGTAATCTGTATTGTAGGAGTTTAGATTTTTAAAGGCCTTCATGAATGCTTCCTGCACGAGGTCTTCAACCTGTTCCTGATCTTTAACCATTTTAAGGACATGGTATTGCAGCGGCTTTTGGTATTTGTTCATTAACTCCCTGTAAGCCTCCTGGCTGCCGCTAACCGCCTTTTGTACCCATTTATCATCCTCCAGACTGCTTGCAGAAGCATTTTCTCTGATGTTTGTTTGATTCTTTTCCTTATTCGAGCTCATCAAGAGAGGTGTTAAAAAAAGATTTAATTTTTTTGATATTTATTTGCTTAAGAATACGCTATATGTACAAAACCTCACAAAATACGAGGTATTTTATATTAACATAACAATAGCACTCAGAAAAAACTACTCTACATTAAAAGTAGGGTTTAATATTAGTGTTATATTTATTTTATTTAGAAGCAGAAATAAGCAGACGGCTTAGCAAGTTTCTTCAAAAAAACTACGTAACTTCAACTTTAACTAAAACACAACTAACTAAAACTATGAAAAAAGTATTAACAGCAATTTTATTTCTTGGACTTATGTTCGGAACAACAATGATCCAGGACAAAGCTCATGCTCAAACCCAGGAAGGTGATTTTAAACTTGGAGTTGGATTGGCTTTTGGAACCGGTGTCGGTTTCGGTTTTGGCAACCTTGATAACGATCTTGGAATCCGGGTTGACGGATACTATGCTTTTACCCCCGAAATCAGAGCAGGTGGTGATTTTACTTTCTATTTCCCTAAAGAAGAATCCGAAAGTTTTATGGGAGCTACAATTACTGAAAAAGCAACAGTGTGGGAGCTAAACCTTAATGGCCATTATCTTTTTGTTGATGATGGAGAATTAATCGTTTATGCCTTAGGCGGAATCAATATTACCGGTATCTCAATAAGTTCAGAAGAAACCGGTTCCGGGTTTAATTTTGGTGGTGAGTTCAGCGACACTGAATTCGGATTGAACCTTGGTGGTGGTCTTGAGTATGACCTCGACTTTGCAGATCTGTTTGCAGAAGCTAAACTTGGTAACCTTGGCGGAAATGCTAACCAGTTCGTACTTGGCGCAGGCTTACGCTTCTCTTTCTAATAGTTATTTATGATTTATCAAAAAACGTCACCTGATTTAACCCGGGTGGCGTTTTTTTATATCAATACTCCATGCCTGATACCACCGGTTGATACAATAATCTCATCTTTACCCGCCCATTCCAAAAACCCTGATAAAATCAGTAAACCACCCAGGATTACGTCCCCCCTGTTTTTTAAAAATATCGGATATCTGTTTTCCATTTCTTTTGCACTCATCACAGAAAATTGATCGATGAATTTGTAAATGGTCTTTAGTTTCAAAGGATAATTGTTCAATTTTGAAACTTCATATTCATCCATATTCAGCTCAATTGCTGCAACAGATGTAACCGTTCCGGCTACTCCGATCGCTGTTTCAATATGGTCAGGACTCAACTCCGAGCTATTTAATAAACTCTTTACTTCATCCTTTAATGCTGTAATTGAGTATTTATCAGGAGGATGCGATTTAAAAAATCTCTCAGAAAAGCGAACGCTGCCCATATCCAGTGAGACATACTCTTCAAGTTCAAGGCCATTGCCTAAAGCTATTTCAGTGCTCCCGCCGCCAATATCGAGAATGGCATTTGCAGTGTTATGATATTTATGATCCAATACAGTTAATGCGCCTCTATAAGTTGTAATCGCCTCTTCATCGCCGCTGAGTAGTAAAATCCCCCAACCGGTTTTAGCTTTTACAAGCCGCATAAATTCTTCCCTGTTGGATGAATCCCTCACGGCACTTGTTGCTGTTACTACCGTATTGCTGACACTCTCTTTATAATTAGCCTCAAGAAATTTCTGATATTTCTCCAATACATCCAGAACTCTCTGAATGCTGTCATCATCAAGAGTTTTGTTTTTATCAACCCCTTTTCCCAGCCGCGGCACTTCCAGCAATTCTTCAAGTACTTTCAACTCACCATTGTTAACTTCAGCCACCAGAAGAAGTACTGAGTTTGTGCCTATATCTATAGAACTTCGAATCATTTCAATTCCTTTTGCAAATGAAGCATGAGCCACTCTCCTTCTGTTTTCTTTTCAATTAAGCTGAACGGATAGTTTTGAATAACCTCAAGAATTTTTTTCTCATCAGTAATCAACAGACCGGATAAAACTAAATGTCCGCCTGATTTTGTGATTTTACTGAAATCCGGAAAAAACTCGATAATTACATTCCGGTTTATATTGGCAAGAGTGATATCGAAATTCTCATCATCATCTATTTGATCCGTACCGCCAAGACGTATATCAATCTTTGAGTCAACTTCATTTTTGAGGGCATTTTCTTCTGCATTGTCAACACTCAGCGGGTCATAATCGAAAGCTACTGCTGATTTTGCACCAATCTTTAATGCAGCTATTGCAAGAATACCCGTGCCGGTGCCTGCATCAAGTACTGTTTTTTCAGTGAAATTTAAATTCTGGATCGCCTTTAACATCAGGCGTGTGGTTTCATGATAACCGGTACCAAAAGCCATTTTAGGCTCTACAACAAGCAGAATTTGATCTTTTTCGGGCGAAATGATATTCCATTCAGGACAAACTAAAAACTTTCCGATCTTCTGAGGCTGTATGGTTTCTTCCCATTTTCTGTTCCAGTTTTCATCCTCTATTTCTTCAAGTTCACTGAATGAGGCCCCCTCAAAATATCCGGTTATACGTTCAATCGCTTCACGGTTCGAATCATTGAATCTTGATTTTTCTACGTAGGCAGTTATTTCATTTTCCCCTTGTTCAAAACCATAAAAATCAAGATCCATCAATTCGGCAATCAGGTACTCCTGAAATTCGTCCGGTATAGTGATTTTTAGTTTCAGATAACTCATGTGGGAATACGGTTGTAGATCAGCTCAAGCAATACATCGCCAACTGCCTGCAAGGTATTTACGTCGATAATATCCATATCATCTTGTTGTGTATGCCAGTAAGGCGGGAAGTTTACCCGGCCACCCTCTTCCCTTGTGTGATGTATAATATTGATCATCGGGATACCGGTATATCTTTGAACTATGATGTGATCATCGGCCACCATACCGCCACGCTCATCAACAAAAAGATTTCCATACCCTTTTTGCCTGGCTATCGACCAGATTTCATTTACCAGATTTGGTGCAAACTGCATGGAATATCCCTCTTTGGGAAAGATTGCATTTTCACCACCCACCATATCAAGCAAAATTCCAAACCTGGGGTTATATCCTTCAACGGGAGGATTATTACCCCAATAACGCGATCCAAGAAAATAATGATCAAGGTCCGATTCTTCGCCGTAATCTTCTCCATCAAACAAAACAATATCGACCCCTAATGGTGGTGGCTGATCTGCAAAGACTGAGGCTAACTCCATCAAAACTCCCACTCCGCTGCCGCCATCATCAGCTCCCGGGATGGGTAATTCGGGATGATCCGGATCCTGTTCTCCTCTTGGGCGAGTGTCCCAGTGTGCTGCTAATACAATGCGATCTTCAGCTTCAGGATTGAATGATGCGATTACATTGAACATCTGTAACTCTTCTCCATACACTTCCTGTCTGAACTGCTGAATAAATACATTACGCTGTCCGGCTTTTTCTATAAAGTGATTTCTGAAATACTGAATAGCTTCGCGATGCCCCTCGAAGTTGGGTACGCGCGGACCAAAATTAACCTGGGTTTCAATATAGTGATAGGCGTTTTCAGCCGAAAATTCAGGAACATCCCTTCCCTGCTCTGTAAACTGCAGCCCGGCACCTTCTTCTCCGCAAGAATAGACAAACCAAGCTATTCCAAGAAAAAGTAGAGTATACCTGAAGTACCTTGCCATAGAATCGGATAAAGTTAATTCTCTGAGATCTCTTCAGTTCTGCGGGCAATATTTAATATGTCAGATTCCCTGAAACTGTTGCCCATAAACTGCATACCAATCGGCAAACCATTTGAATGGAACCCGACCGGCAAACTAATACCACAAATTCCTGCAAGATTTGCGGAGATTGTGTAAATATCATTCAAATACATTTGAAGCGGATCATCCTGGTTCTCGCCCAGTTTAAACGCGGTAGTGGGTGTTGTTGGGGAAGCTATCACGTCTACTTTATCAAAAGCGTGCTCAAAATCGTTTTTAATTAACCTTCTCACTTTTTGAGCTTTTGCGTAGTAAGCATCATAATATCCGGCACTAAGAACGTAAGTACCCAGCAAAATACGGCGCTTTACTTCTTCTGCGAAGCCTTCAGTCCGCGATTGCTTATAAAGCCTGATCAGCGGAGAGTCGATAGAGGCCATTTCCTCGAGCAAATTCTCACGTTCGGCACCTACTGCAGTGCTTATTCTTTTTTCGACTGCAATTCGCTCATTTTTCAATTGCTGTTCCACTTTTTCAAAATCCGCACGATGCCCGTAGCGAATGCCGTCATACCGGGCAAGGTTACTGGATGCTTCTGCCGTAGCAAGAATATAGTATGTGGCAATTGCATATTTTGTGTGGGGAAGTGAAATATCAATAAGCTGATGTCCTTGATTTTCCAACGCAGAAAGATAGGTGTTTACTCTGTCGCGGATTTCAGGATCAAGTCCTTCCCCAAAATACTCGGAGGGTATCCCGATTTTCATCGGCTTATCTTCGTGCATTTCTTCAATATAATCGGGTACCGGAAGATCTGCTGAAGACTGGTCCATTGGATCATGCCCGGCTATGCACTGCAATAATTTAGCGGCATCTTCTACATTATTTGTAAATGGACCTATACAATCGAATGAAGATGCAAATGCAACAAGTCCATGCCGGGAAACACGCCCATAAGTTGGCTTTAAACCTATAACTCCACAGTATGCAGCAGGCTGACG
>SLAU01000306.1 GCA_007126675.1 Balneolaceae bacterium | reverse complement strand
TGAGTGATTGTCTTCGTCTTGTTCTATCCGCTCTACCTGGCTTATATCTCGTTCCATCCGCCTGCCTATTATATTTCTTGTTCCATCCGCTCTGCGGTGGAACAGACCATTTGACAGCTCTGCTGAAGGGCGTTCCAAAGCAGAGCAGTGGAACGAGATTGGAGATCGTTTCAAAAAAAATGGCTGACCCGATTGCTCAGGCCAGCCATTTTGATTTTCAGATTGTGTGATGATCCTTACTTCAGATCAAACCGGTCAAGATTCATCACTTTGTTCCAGGCGTTTACAAAGTCGTTCAGGAACTTCTCCTGCGAATCACCGGCACCATACACTTCGGCAAGTGCGCGTAGTTCAGAGTTTGATCCGAAAATCAGATCTGCTCGTGTTCCGCTCCATTTTGGTTCACCGGTTTTACGGTCGCTGCCAACAAACACATCCTGCTTATCGGTGGTTGCCTGCCAGGTCAGATTCATATCCAGCAGGTTCACAAAGAAATCGTTGGTAAGTGTACCGGGATTATCTGTGAATACACCATGCTTCGAATTGTTGTAGTTGGTGTTCAGTACTCTCATTCCACCAACAAGCACCGTCATTTCCGGTGGTGTCAGTGACATAAGCTGAGCTTTGTCCACAAGCATCTCTTCCGCACTGGTGTTGTGCTTTGCAGCAAAATAATTACGGAATGCATCAGCAGGCGGTTCAAGCCAGTCGAATGATTCCACATCGGTTTGCTCCTGAGTGGCATCCACTCGTCCGGGAGTAAACGGTACGGTGATATCGTGCCCTGCATTTCGTGCAGCTTCTTCAATAGCAGCCACACCACCAAGCACAATCAGATCAGCCAGTGATACCTGCTTATTTCCGCTTTGCGAATCGTTAAACTTCTTCTGAATCGCTTCGAGTGCATCAAGCACTTTGGCCAGCTGTTTCGGGTTGTTTACTTCCCACTCATTTTGCGGTGCCAAACGGATTCGCGCACCATTTGCGCCGCCTCGTTTATCTGATGCACGGAACGTTGAAGCAGAAGCCCATGCGGTTGAAACAAGCTCTGATACTGATAGACCTGAATCAAGGATTTCAGATTTCAGCGCATCAATATCTTTCTCATCGATCATGTCGTAATCTGCTTCCGGCAATGGATCCTGCCACAACATTTCCTCTTCCGGCACTTCTGGTCCAAGGTAAAGCGATTTTGGACCCATGTCGCGGTGAGTCAATTTAAACCATGCACGTGCAAACGCATCGGCAAACTCATCCGGGTTTTCATAAAACCTTCTGGAGATTTTTTCGTAGGCAGGATCTTCTTTCAGTGACAAGTCGGTTGTCAGCATAAACGGAGCGTGCTTTTTCTCCGGATCATGCGCATCAGGAACAAGACCTTCACCTGCTCCATCTTTTGGCCTCCACTGCCACTTACCACCGGGCCCCTGGTATTTTTCCCACTCAAACTCGAACAGGTTTTTGAAAAAGTTGTTGCTCCATTCGGTGGGAGTTTCGGTCCATGCTCCCTCCAGGCCGCTGGTGATGGTATGCTCCGCTTTACCACTTTCATATTCATTCATCCAGCCAATACCCATGTTTTCAATCGGGGCGGCTTCAGGCTCAGGGCCAAGATGCTCTTCAAGTGCTGCGCCGTGTGTTTTTCCGAAGGTGTGTCCGCCGGCAATCAAAGCAACCGTTTCTTCATCATTCATCGCCATACGTGCAAATGTTTGTCGAATAAAGTGAGCCGCTTTTTTAGGATCGGGTTCTCCATCAGGACCTTCCGGATTCACGTAAATCAATCCCATGTGGTCGGCACCCAGAGGTTCTTCGAGAGTACCATCGTCGGTATGACGCTGGCTTGCAAGCCATTCACCTTCCGATCCCCAGTAAATATCATCTTCCGGCTCCCATACATCTTCACGTCCGCCTGCAAAACCAAACGTTTCAAAGCCCATCGTTTCAAGCGCTACGTTTCCGGCGAGAATCATCAGGTCAGCCCAGGACAGTTTTCTGCCATATTTTTGCTTAACCGGCCACAGCAGTAATCTTGCTCGATCAAGGTTTACGTTATCGGGCCAGCTGTTCAGCGGGGCAAAACGCTGGTTCCCTGTGGCACCGCCACCGCGGCCATCCACTACACGATAGGTTCCGGCACTGTGCCATGCCATCCGAATCATGAATGGACCATAGTGCCCATAATCGGCCGGCCACCAGTCCTGCGAATCGGTCATCAGTTCTGCAAGGTCTTTCTTTACTTCTGCAAGGTCGAGCTTGCTAAACTCTTCAGCATAATCAAAATCTTCTCCCATCGGGTCAGATTTGGAAGAATGCTGGCGCAAAATATTCAGGTTCAGTTTGTTGGGCCACCACTCGCGGATTTTTGCTCCTTCATTTACCCGGCTGCGGGCTGATCCATTATGGAACGGGCATTTACTGCCTTCGTTCACCTGGTATGTGGTTGCTTTATTTCCCGTGTTTTGATTCTCTTTCTTACCCATGCTTTGATATTAGATTAAATGTTATGGTTGTCAATAATTAAACTTTGTTATAAACATACCAATTCCTGAAACCAATTTTTCCATTGTTACGATAGAAAGATATTATCATATTTATCGGAACCGCTTATGTGGCAGTAATAAAAAGTATGGATGATTAGAGTTATAAATGAGAGAGAAGTAGATGGGCAATCTAGAATAAAAAAACTGATGCAACCATTTTCAGGATACATCAGTTTTAAAAGAAAAGAATAATGTGCTAAGAATTTACTTAACCAGTGTCATCTTTTGGGTTTGAACAAATGAGCCTGCATTTAATCGATAAAAGTAAACACCGCTTGATAAGTTACTTGCATCGAAACTCACCGTATGCTGGCCGGCCTGATATGTTCCGTTTGCCAATACGGCTACCCGCTGACCTGTAATACTATATACCTCAACAGACAATTCAGATTGTGCCGGTACATCAAACTGAATTTGAGTAGTTGGGTTGAATGGGTTTGGATAGTTTTGATAAAGATTGAAACTATGTGGAGCTTCAGTATAGAAATCTTCAGTTGAAGTAGCAGTTTCATCAACATTAATTTCAAGATCATCAATGTACCAGGTGAAATTTTCACCACCATCTCCAACAGCTCCATCCTGGAAATCGAATATCATTGTAACTACATCCCACTGTGTTATGTGCCCGGCACCACTCATGTCCCAGGTCATAACTTCCCATTCCTCACTGGTTATAGTATTTTGTACTATTTCAAACTCCGCATCACCATCCTGTTGTTCAATCTTCATCAGTACAGGTACATTACTTCTTGGTGACCAGACTTTCATTGAGAAATATGGAGCTTCCTGGTCAATGGTAAATGGCTCATCAATATGCATAAATGCACCGGCCCAGAACGGTCCTGAACCTTTAACCATTCTTCCTACCCAATTACTGTCGTTATCATCAGTTACATCAGGATTTCCTACACGGCTTAAATCGCCACCTTCAAAACCAAAAAAGGCAAAATTCCAATTAAAATCTTCATCTTCAAAATCAAGTGGAAGCGATAATGGATGCAGATCTTCAGGTGTACCCGGTCCTTCCGGCCGATCACCATCGGGATCACCCGCATTTACTGTTATATTATCGAAATACCAGGTCCAGTCATATCCGCCATCTCCGTTTTGGCCTTCATGAAAATCAAAGATCAACGTAATTTGATCCCAGTCAATATTCACATTCACACCGCTATAACTCCAGGTCATGGTTTCCCACTCTTCGCTTGTTGAAGTAACTGCAAAAGAATCAAAATCGGCCGAACCATCTGATTGTTCAAGCTTCATGTTGATTCCAACATTTGCGCGAGGTGACCAAACATCCATGGTAATAGTGTTATTTTCATCATCGAAATAGAAGGTTTCCTCTGATAGAAAAAATGCCCCAGCCCAGTATATCTCAGCATCCTTGATCATTCGCCCTACATATTCGCTGTCATTATTTTCATCCTGGTAAGGATTTTCAATTACATCGGCATGAGCACCTTCAAAACCAAAGAATACATTATCCCAGTCAATGGTTTGATCTTCAAAGTCAACCGGGAATGAAATTCTCACCAGATCATCGATTGGAGCATTCTGTTCGTCCTGATCATTTTGGACTCCAGCCATTGCAGTACCGGCAGTAAATAGTGCAAATGCTACTATTAATGTTATTATATGTTGGTAGTATTTGTAATTCATATCCAATTATTTTTTTGTGATTTAGTATTTAACTAACTATTTGAGACTTTGGTTAGTCGATTTCCTCGTTTCCCCATCCTTATTGCCTGCCAATAGTTTCATCACTTATATATTAGATATATTTAGGATGTTTTGAAAATTATTCTCACTAATTTGAAAATAATTTTCATGTTATTTTCACAGAATTCCTACCATGTCTCGTTTAGTGACCGCAGTAAATGATTCTTACTTTTTTGAACACAATTTTTACTTGTGCATTTACATCTTTTTTCTTTACCTGTACATTCTGAAACTTATTTTCTTTTCTTAATCAGTATGCTGAAATAACACAAGCAGTCCTGCTAAGCAAAACGGTTCAGCAGTTAACCCAAAAAACAACCCAAATATGAACAGATCCCGCTACCGCACAAGGGTGCATTCGATTTTTAAGTCCGTACTTGCATTGTTTCTCTTTTTGTTGATAGTTCCGGCAAATGCTTTTTCCCAGGCACAAACCTCTCCTGTTGATGGCATGAAAGATAATACCCCGGGAGTTCACGCTTTTACCAATGCCACAATTATAACCTCACCCGGCAACCAGATCTCTAACGGCACACTTGTGATTCGTGATGGAGTGGTTGAAGCAGTCGGCCGAAGAGTTTCTGTACCGGCTGATGCCCGGGTTTGGGATATGGAAGGTAAAACATTATATCCCGGATTCATCGATGCTCACACCAACGTTGGTATGAAAGATCCGCGTACCGAACTCGATCGAGGTTCACAATCCTGGAATCCGCATCTCAGAGCACACCTCACTGCTGAGGGCGAATTTGAAACTGAAGATGACGGAAGTGCGGCTCTTCGTAAGAGCGGATTTACAAACGCACTGTCCGTACCTCCTCTTGGAATTTTCCGCGGACAGGCAGCAGTCATGAACCTGGCGGATGGTGCGGTTGCAGATCGTACTGTCAAAACAGGTGTTGCACAATCGGTAGCGCTAGACCGCGATTGGACATTCGGATTTACCTACCCCACTTCATCAATCGGTACCATTGCACTGATTCGGCAAACCCTGTACGATGCCGAATGGCACTACAATGCACATCAAACCTATAACAATAATCCGTCTGGCTTACAGCGGCCCGAGAGTAACGCCATGCTTGCCGCTCTGAGTGATGCGGTTCGCGGAGTGCAGCCGATCCTGTTTGAAGCAGACAGTGATGAAGAGATCCTGCGAGCCATGCGAATCACCGATGAATTTGATATAACTCCATGGCTGCGCGGTAACGGCCATGAATATAAACTGCTCGATGTACTTAGCGCACGTAACGTACCGCTGATTCTTCCGCTGATTTTTCCTGATAAACCGGAAATTGATACTCCGGAAGATGCATTAAATGAGAGTCTCGCAGATCTTCGACATTGGTACCTTGCTCCTGAAAATCCTGCTCGCCTTGCGGATGCCGGAATCGATTTCTCTTTAACTACTCACGGTCTGGAAAACAAATCACACTTTTTGCAAAATCTGCGAACTGCCGTTGAGCTTGGCCTTGATAAGGAAACCGCACTTGCGGCACTTACGGTAAATCCGGCTGAACTTTTCGGGATCAACAATACGCACGGCACACTCGAAACCGGCAAGAAAGCCAACATACTGGTTGCCGATGGAGATATTTTTGAAAATGGAACACGAATTATTGATGTATGGGTTGAAGGTTCGCATTTCAGCATCCATCGCGAAGATGACAAAGATGTTCGCGGCGGCTGGCAGATCTCTTCAACTGATGGTTCTATTGACGGAGAATTAACCGTTGAAGAAACCCGGCCAGGAAGACTTGGCGGTACCATCACCATTAACGGCAATGAAATTGATCTGGCATCCGCATCGGTTCATGACCAGTCGCGACGGTTCCGTGCCGATTTTTCCGGTGAAGAGCTTGGATTGAGTGGTTCAGTTCGCCTGACCGCTTCTATGACAGACGACAGAATGATCGGTTGGGCGGAGATGGCCGGACAAGATCGAATTCAGTGGAGCGCCAACCGTACTTCGCAGGCTGCCGAAGATGAAGAGCGCGAACACACCCCGCGCGAACGAACAGTAGAACTGGCCGACCTGAGGCCTGGAATGGAATATGGCCGTGAAGCATTGCCCCCGCAACCGCGTCATGTACTGGTTCGAAATGCAACCATCTGGACCATGGGCCCCGACGGAATTCTTGAAAATGCCGATTTGCTGGTATCCGAAGGTAAAGTTGCTGAAGTGGGTCAAAATATCAGTGCTCCTCGCAGGGCTACTGTTATTGACGCAGAAGGAAAACATGTTACACCCGGTCTTATTGACGCCCACCTCCACTCTGGCGTAGATGGCGTAAACGAAGTTGGTAATGCCATTGTGCCGGAAGTGCGTTTGGGTGATGTGCTGAACATCAACAATATATGGATGTATCGCCAGCTTGCCGGAGGCTTAACAACTGCGCACGTAATGCACGGTTCAGCCAATCCAATCGGCGGGCAAAATGTGCATATTAAGATGCGGTGGGGGGCACTATCTGATGATCTGAAAATTGATGGAGCACCACGAACCGTAAAATTTGCACTGGGCGAAAATCCTAAGCGGGTAGGCACCGACCGTTACCCGGAAACACGAATGGGTGTGGAGCAGCTGATAGCCGACCGGTTCAGCAATGCACGCGATTATGAAGCAAGATGGAAAGCCTGGGAAGAGAATCAGGAAGGAATTCCGCCACGCCGTGATCTTCGTCTCGAAGCGATCGTGGATATCCTGAACGAAGATATCCTGGTGCAATCGCACAGTTACCGCCAGGATGAAATTCTGATGCTGATGCGTCTGGCTGAAGATTACGACTTTACGATCAAAGCGTTCCACCATGGTGTAGAAGCTTACAAAGTAGCACCCGAGCTGGCTGAGCATGGCGCCGGTGCTGTGGTATGGAGCGACTGGGGCGGCTTTAAAATTGAAGCATACGATAATACCAATTACAACGCACGCCTTTTGCACGAAGCGGGTGTTAAAACTTCGCTCCACTCCGATAACAGCCAGATTGCAGCACGTATGAACTGGGAGGCTGCCAAAATGGTGCGAGTAGGTGTTGATCCGGAGGTAGCCATGTCGATGATTACCAGCGCCACCGCCGAACTGCTTGGAATTGATGACAAAGTAGGCTCTCTTGAGCCGGGTAAAGACGCCGATTTTGTAATCTGGAGCGGCGATCCGCTTTCCACATTTACAAAGGCTGAGCAAACCTGGATCGACGGACGTAAATATTTTGACCTCGAAGAAGATGCCGCACTTCGCGAAGCGATTGAAAAAGAGCGTGCACAACTCATCGAACTGATCATGGAGGAGAAAAATGACTAAACAATCCAATTATAAAATCCGACCTGCCATGAACAAGGTTTTTAATAACAAATTTTATGAGATTATGAAGAACTCAATAAGTGCATTCTTAATCGCCGGACTTCTGCTTTTCCTCCCCTTTAATGCAGAGGCGCAAATGCAAACTCCGGCTCCTGAACAAAGTGAACCGATTGCCCTGACGGGAGGAACCATCCATACCATTTCGGGTGATGTAATCGAAAACGGTACGATCCTTTTTGAAGATGGAATCATCACTGCGATTGGAACTGATGTAACACTGCCAGATGGTACAAATGAGAAAGATGTAACCGGTATGCATATCTATCCCGGATTGATTGATGGCTGGAGCCAGATGGGTATCTACGAAATCGGTGCAGTTAATATGACGACTGATATAAATGAACAAGGCCCCGTAAACCCAAATGCCATGGTTGAGCGTGCGTTTAATCCTGAAAGCCGCTGGATTGGTGTGGCCAGGTCAGCAGGGGTTCTCACATCCATTACCACACCGGGTGGTGGCCTCATTTCGGGCCAGTCGGCTGCTATGGCGATGGATGGATGGGCATGGGATCAGATGACAGTAAAAGCCGGTGTTGGTATGATTGTTAACTGGCCGAATCCCAATAATGCAGAAAATTACACAGAACAGTTGCAGAAATTACGTGACACATTTGCTGATGCTCGTGCTTACAAAAATGCACGTTCGGCAATGGAAAGTGGTAATGCCCCGCATCATGATTTTGATTCCCGCTGGAATGCAATGTTACCGGTATTCAGCGGTGATATACCTGTTGTTGTAAACGCACACGAAGTACGCCAAATTCAGGATGCCATTACCTGGGCTGAAGAGGAAGATGTGAAACTGATTATACTTGGCGGTCGTGACTCGCACCTTGTTACCGAGCATCTTAAAGAGAAAAATATCCCTGTTGTAATTACCGAAGTACTTGCTTCACCCAACCGAGCATGGGAAGCTTATGATGCCCGCTATGCGTTGCCTTCAAAACTTTATGACGCCGGAGTTGAATTTGCCATTGCAGGTAGTTCAAGTGCACCTTACGCTAATCGTTTGCCTTTAGAAGCAGGAGCTGCTGCAGCTTTTGGCTTGCCGGAAGATGTGGCGGTAAAAACTCTTACACTTTATCCTGCACGCATTTTCGGTTTAAGTGACCGGATTGGAGCATTAGAAACCGGAATGGATGCTACCCTGATCATTGCCAACGGCAACCCGATCGAGTATGCCACCCAGATAAAGCAGGTATACATTCAGGGCCGTGAAAGTGATATGAAGGACATGCACAGGCAGTTCTATGAAAAATATCGCGAGAAGGTGGATCAGTGGAGCTCTGAAAATTAATTACTTATGGAAGATGTGTGAGATTAGTTATCATGCATCTTCCAATATAAGTACATGCCTGACCCCGATCCGGCATCCCCTGCCGTAAATTTGAACTGGGGATGCCACTCCAGGGCGTCACAGGGGATAGAAGCTTAGGCAACAACGCTGACAGACCCGCCTGCAATCATTCGGGCAGGTCCAGTAGGTGCTGTCAGGTTGTTTAGTATCATGCTAAAAACATAGAGGGCATGGCAAGACGAAATTCATTTAAATAGCCAAGTACAATTATGTCGAAAAAGCTAAACCGAAACGATCCGTGCAAATGCGGAAGCGGTAAAAAGTATAAAAATTGTTGCCAGGGAAAAGTGAAGAGTGGCAGGAGTTCAAAATTTGCCATGATAACATTGCTGCTGGCCGTTGTGTTTGGCATATTTATTATCGTGCTTGCTATTTCAAGCAGCGGTGCTCCTGTTGATTGTCCTCCCGGCACGGTTTGGTCCGATGCACATCAGCATTGTCATTGATACGGTTTTCAGGTTAATACAGACATTCTCTTTTAAATATTTATACGTTCGTGTTTAACGGGCTTTTCAGGGGAGATCAGCTATGAAACACACTAAACAGGTACTGACATTCTAAAGTGTGGCAAAGCTGATGATCCTTCAACCGCAGGTTTGTCTTATAATCAAGTACTGTCCACATTTGTGTGTCTGAGGCAATTGCAGCCATCCACCGGTGGGTGGCTACAAAAAAAGGTCTCCTTGTCCGATCTTTTGGGTTGATCTAAAACCTAAAACCAAAACGAAGGAGACCTTATGATCGATCTAAAAGATGATCAACTACAAGATAT
>SLAU01000314.1 GCA_007126675.1 Balneolaceae bacterium | reverse complement strand
TGAATGGTAAATTTGAATGTTGATCCCTTTCCGGGTGTTGATTCCACCCCGATTTCTCCCCCGTGATCTTCCACAATTTTTTTGCAAATCGCCAGTCCAACGCCTGTGCCCGCATACCCTTCGCGGCCGTGCAACCGCTGGAAAATGTTAAAGATTTTATCCTGGTACTGCGGATCTATGCCAATTCCGTTATCCTTCACATAGAATTTCCAGGCCTCATCGAGTTCTTCGTGCCAGATATCAATTTCCGGTTTGTTGCCGGGATCCTGGTAGTTCAGGGCATTGCTGACCAGGTTTTGCATAAGCTGCTGCATGGCTCCACGTGCCGCACTAACTGTGGGTAATGTTTTAGTGTTAACTGAAGCCGCTGTTTCCTTAATCTTTTTTCTGTGCAGTATCAGAACATTCTCCAAAATCTCATTCATATCTACCTTTTCACGCTCGTTATCGATACGCCCTATCCTTGAATAGTCGAGCAGATCAAGAATAATTTGCCGCATCCGTTTAGCACCGTCTGTAGCAAAGTAAATATACTTTTTCCCTTTTTCGTCCAGAACATCGTTGTATTTGCGCTCGAGTTGTGCCAGGAAACTGGTAATCATCCGAAGCGGTTCCTGAAGATCGTGTGATGCCACAAATGCAAATTGTTCCAGCTCTGCATTGGATGCGGCCAGTTCGTCGGCCTGATTTTTTAGAGATTCATTCAGGTTTCGCAGTGTTTCTTCAACTTCTTTCTGCTCGGTAACATCGCTCATAGTTCCAACAATCCGGATAACCTCACCTGCTTCGTTCCGGATCACAGATCCTCTGTCCTGTATATAGGCATAACTTCCATCTGCTTTCAGGAACCGATATTCACTCTCCCAAACAGGTCCGGTTTTTCCGGCCATTGTATCTCTGAAAGTCTCAATAACACGCTCTCTGTCATCTTTATGAATCCGATCTTCCCAGCTTGTCAGCTCCCCGAAAGTTTCGGGGTCATATCCGAACAATTTCTTGAGTCCATCTCCCCAAATCAGAGTTTCTCTCTTTACATTAAAATCCCAGATCGCATCTTTTGATACTTCTGCAACTTTCATAAACCGCTCATTCGAAAGTTCAATTTCGCGAATCGCTTTATAACGCTCAGTGATATCCTTAAAAAATACTGAAAGGCCTAACTCTGATGGGTATGCACTTACTTCGAACCAGTTATCAGTTGCAGGATAGTACTCTTCAAAATGAACCGTTTCCTGTTCTCTCACAGCTTTATGATACTGCCGGTAAAATTCGAGCTCCAAGGCATCATCATACAGATCCCAGAGGTTTTTCCCGACAATCTTCTCTTTCGGCATTCCCAAAAATTCCTCTGCCATATTGTTCCAGTAGGTCACCGTCCACTCGTTATCTACAGCAAAAAAGGCGTCCCCGATACTTTCAAGTATTTCATTCTTTTCTTTAAACGATTTCTCCAGCTCACGTTCTGCCTCTTCATTTTCCAGGGCTGCGGCCAGATTCAGGCTGATGGTTTTTAAGAAACCAATTTCATCCTCACTCCAAATTCGTTCGTTGCTGCAATCATCAAACCCGATAAATCCGTGAAATTTATTCCCAACAAAAACCGGGAGTGATAGTACTGATTTAATATCCTGCTCTTTCAAAAGATTCCTGAACTGTTCATTTTCAATCTCATCAACAATGGAAATAAAGGGCTTATTTTGTGCCATTGCTTCGATGGGTGAATTCTCTGCATCCAGCGGCAGGTCTGTGTGAACCGGATTGTCGGCCTGCGCCTCAACGCCCTCTCTTGTCCACTCCAGTTTCATCGTTGCTGTAATGGGCTCACCACGGCTGTCAAAATTGTTTTCGAAATAGTAGGCCCGGTCGGCCTCTACAATATTTCCAAATTGCTCAAAACTGAGCTGAAGAGCATCAAATGGAGTATCTTCACTGATCAGCTGCCCGTTAAACTGTGCAATCGCATCGAGCTGGTCGGTCTTCTGTTCAATTACCTGCTGCTCTCTCTTTCGATCTGTGATGTCTTTGAAGAAAACAGAAATGCCCTCCGCAGTCGGATACACGTTTACATCAAACCAGCGATTGAGCGGCTTGTAAAATTCTTCAAACTTTTGATCCGTTTGTTCAACCAATGCCTTTTTATGATGATTAAATGTAATTTCAGCCAGCTCTTTATCAAAAAGATCCCAAAAGTATTGATTCAGAATTTTTTCCCGCGGAATTAAGAGAAGCTCTTCTGCTTTTTTATTCCAATAGGTGACGGTAAAGTCAGAGTCTAGTGTAAAAAATCCATCACCGATACTTTCAAGAATGGAATCCTTCTCTTCATAAGCCTGTTGGAGTGCCAGTTCGGCATCCTCATTTTCGATTGCAGAAGCCAGATTTATCGAAATCGTTTCCATAAAACTGATCTCTTCCTCCTCCCATACCCTGCCGTTGGTACAATCATCAAAGCCAATAAATCCCCTGAATTGGTCGCGCACAAAAACCGGAAATGCCAGAATCGATTTTATATCCTGACCCTGTAAAAACTTCCTGAACTCATTGTCGCTGATATTTTCTACTACCCGGTTATAGACCTCTCCGCTTAATAATACACCGGTAATTTCCCACACGGTATCGGGCTCCTGGTTTTGGTGAACCGGATTGTCCAGTTCCGGTGGTATGCTCTCTCTTACCCACTCAACTCTCATTGAGTTTACCATTTTGTCTGAACTTTCTTCTTTGTGATATTCAAAGAAATAAACTCTGTCGGCCCCAACTACTTCACCAAAATTACCAAGGCTGCTGTTCAGCGCATCAAGCCAGTCATCCTTTGTTATTAATAAACTGTTAAAGGTAGCAATTGCGTTGATCTGATTGGTTTTCTCAAGTATCAGCCGCTGTTCTTTTTTCCTATTCGTGATGTTTTTGAAATAAACGGAAACACCGTTAGCTGAAGGATAGACTGACATATCGTACCATGAATTCAGCTCAGGTGAAAAGTATTCGAACGCCTGTTTTTCTTTTCTCTTGATAACCTGTCTGTAAACATCTTTCAGATTAATATCAGCCTCAGATGAAGTAGGAAACATATCCCAAAGATTTTTCCCTAAAACTTCAGAAGCCGATAATTTAAGCTCTTTCTCTGCTTCATTGTTGAAATACGTTATTCTCCACTCTTTATCTACTGCATAAAATGCGTCCGAGATACTTTCAAGAATCGTTTTTTTCTCCTCCAGCAGCTCCTGCAGTTTTTCATCCTGAAGCTGCCTTGAGATAGCCGTTGTAAGGCTTCCGGTGATAGTTTCAAGAATGTCGCGTTCCTCATCACTCCAGAAGCGTTCATTTGTACAATTATCAAATCCAACGAACCCATGGAATCGATTCTCAACATATACAGGAATTGTCAAACACGTTTTAATCTGCTGGCTTTCCATTATATGCCGGGTTGCTGTACCTTTTTCGATATCAGAAAGCCGTATTGTGCTTGGCTTTTTTTCAAGCATCGGCTCAATCAACTCAGGAGCGTTGGAAAAATGCATTTCTACAAGTTCCGGGTTGTCCTGCTGGGGTGTGATTCCCTCCCGGCACCATTCCAGTTTTTGGGTGGTGTAACCTTCACCTGTTTCAGGGTCGAATCGGTTCTCAAAGTAGTATACACGGTCCGAGCCAACCGCTTCGCCAATTATGTGAAGGTTTTCGTCCAGTGCATTGTACCAGTCACGGTAATCCAAAAGGGCGCTTTTCAGTTTTGAAATAGCTTCGAGATGGCGGGATTGTATTTTCAGCTTTTCTTCGGCAGATTTTCGGTCATGAATATCCTGCACACTGCCGTATACCCTTACGCACTTTCCATCAATAAATTCCGGTTCACCGATCGTCCTGATCCATTTTTCATTGCCTTTTGCTGTCCGTATCAGAATTTCAAGGTCGTAAGACTCTCCAGACTCAACAGCTTTTTGAGCAGCCATCTGCAGTTTTTCGCGGTCTGAAGCGTCTGGCACAAACTCAAAAACTTTATCAGAATCCAGATCATCTGTACTTTCAACTTCGAAAATCTCTTTCGACGTTTCCGACCAAAAAACCAGGCCTGATTCCACATCTACATTCCAGCTTCCAACCTTTGCCAATCTGCTCGATTGTTCAAGCAGTTCTTCGAATTCCTTCTTTTCGGTCACATCCAGTATGATCGAATCCCAAAAAACCGTACCGTCGTCGAGTTTCTGCGGGGTACCAAACCCTTCTTGCCATTTGAGTGAACCATCCGGATGGATGTAACGCCAAATATGATGCCACATACTTTGAGTTTCAGCAGATTCAATGATTGACTGCCTGATCGCTTCAACATCTTCTTTATGTGCATGTGCCCAAACCCGGTCAAAATCTTCCATTGCATCTTCTGCAGTAACGCCCCATACTTCAAGAGAACCTTCACTTAAGTAGCGAACACTGTCTTTGCCATCCGGTGTAAGCCAATACTGAAATAGCACACCGGGAAGGTTATCTGCAGTATTATCAAGCCTGGTTTGGGCAAGCTTCATATCGTGTATATCCTGGAAGCTGCCGAAAACCCTGACACACTCCCCGTCAACCATTTCGGCCTCCCCAATTGCCCGAACCCATCGCTCATTACCTTTTGCGGTAATAATCTTCAATTCCAGGTCCCAGCCTTCTCCTTTTTCAATGGCAACATTCACAGCCTTACTGATCTTCTGTCTGCTTTCCCCCTTTTTGTAGAAATTGATTGCAGTCTCCAGTTTCGGCACAAAGTCCGGGTTAACCTCATGAATTTCCCTGGTCATTTCAGACCAGTAATTTTCACCGGTTACTAAATCCACTTCCCAGCTCCCGATTTTGGCAAGTTTATTCGCCTGGCTCATCAACTCTTCAAGCTCTTTCTGGGCGGTAATATCTTTGGCAACGATGTAGGCTATTTTTTCCCTGTAAAAAATTTTGAATGTCCAGGCTATCCATACTACCTTGCCCGATTTTCTGATATAACGGTTTTCAAAATATGTTTTATTTGCACCTTTATTTACATCCTCATAAAACTGTATAGTCTTTTCACGGTCATCAGGGTGCACAAACTCTAAGAATGATTTGGATAGCAATTCCTCTTCAGTATACCCAAGAATATCGCACATAGCAGGATTCACTTTTTTGAAATAACCATCAAAACCCGCAACAATAATCCCGTCTGGTGCTGAAGAATAGATTCGTGATAGCTCCTCTTCGATTTTTTTCCTGTGTATTTCCTCACCAAGCTGTGAAGCCAGTTCCTCAAATATTCCCGTAAATGGCTGTTGCTTACTTAACGTTTCATCAGTACCTAATAGCAGTACTCCCGTAACCTCTTTGTTATAAAGAATAGGAAACCCGTACCCGGTTTTCAGGCCTGCTTTTGCAGCAGACTCTCTTCTGATGAAGCTTTTACGGGTATCAAGGTTTTTCCAGAATTCTGTTTTTTTACTTTTCCATGTTTTGCCGGGCAGTCCCTCACCTTTTTTAAAAGAGTCTATACCTTTTGCTACTTCATAAAAGCTACCCGTATCTTTATCTATGTATGCAACAAGGTTAATCCATTTATGATCACTATCTGTCAGCCAAAACTCGGCAAACTGAAAATGCCCCAGTGCTCTCAATTCATAAAGCGTTCCCTTCAGGGCTGCGTTTAGCGTTTCAGATTCATTGAATATGCGGCTGATATTTGAACTTAACTCATTTTTTAGTTCGCGCTGTTTCGTCTTTGTCACATCCTTCACAACGCCTATCATTCGCACCGGTTTGCCGGCATGATCCCTGATGATGTATGTATTTTCACTAACATTGGCATAAGTGCCATCCTTCTTTTGATAACGAAATTCAGCTTCCCATTTGTTTTTTGTTCTGTCAGATAAAATCTCTTCAAGACGTGTGTTAATTCTCTCTTCGTCATCAGGGTGTAAAAGCTTTGCCCATTTTTCCAGGGTAAACGGTTCCTCAGCAAATGAGTATCCAAATATCCTCTGAAAATTTTCGCTCAGGATAATTGTATCCGCTACCATATCATGTTCGTAGATCACGTCATCCGATGCTTCAAGAGCATAATTGAACCGCTGATTACTTTTCTCCAGCTCTTTACGGGTATGCTTTTGAAATAGCTTTAAACTAAGAATATCTGCCGCAGCTTCAATTAATTCCACCTCTTCCTGAAGAAACTTCAAATCGTCTTTTTTTGAAGTGTCAATTAAACCGGCTTCAATTGTAAGTGTATTTCCTTCTGCACTTGTAGAATTTGCTGAGATTTTGTTCGCAATTTTGCCAATGTTATCAGAGCTATATTCTTTTCCATTAAAGCTGATTTGTATCCCCGTATTATCAGGCTCGAAAAATCCATTTTTAAGGATCTGCAGAGATTTGTTCAGGATTTCATCAACCGTAAGCTCTACTCCATTCAGCTTTGAAATATCATATAAAGCGATCTGCTCTTTTCTCCGCTCCTGCAGCATCCGGATTGCACTATATTTTCCATCTGCATGAAACAATCCGGCTGACAAAACTCCTGATTTTCCGCTCTGATCATCATCCTGTTGTGATCCCTCAGATGAATCAGAGTCAAATAAATTTAGTTTGCTATCTTCTATACTGTAATCTTTACCCGATGGCACGATATACACGTTACCTGATTCTAAAACCAAACCGGATTCCGCCCGTATTACTTCAAGATCTGTAGTCTGACTAATTGGTTCCGTAAGACCGGCGTTAAGAGATTCAGGAATTAGAATTGCGGTGTTGTTAAGATTTGGAGGCAACAAAGAGAGAAAATTCTGCAACAATTCCAATTCACCGTCCGGCGCTTCAAGTTCAATCAGATTTAATTTCTGATCTTTTGTATCGGAATTTGTTTTACTCTTTTTTGGCATGGGTAAATTTTAATCAAAAAGTTTTTGACTCTCTTGTTTAAAAGATTAAATCCTAACGTTATAATTTCCCGTCTTTGTAACCTGAAAATTTAATGACTCTTTCAATAATGTTAACAAAATAACTCATAATTAAAAGAGTGTATAGCCTTAAGTGTTAACGCCTATAATCATCTGCAAAGCTAAACATAATTCTACTGTTTACTCTGCAATGGAACTTCGATATCAACCTGCAACCCACCATTTTCGGGTTCTCTGAATTCAATCTCTCCACCCAGCCTCTGAATCCGGCTTTCAACATTTTTTATGCCAATTCCATGATATTCCGGTTTATTTAACGTAAAACCTTTCCCGTCATCTTTAATGGAAATGAAAAGTGTATCATCCACTTCTTCGGCGGTCATCACTACCTTCTTCGCGCCGGAGTGTTTAATAATATTATTGCACAGTTCCTGCACTGATCTGTATATGTTTATTTTTAACAGATTGTTATAATCTTTATCAAAATCGAGATGATTGTTGATTTGAAATTCTATTAATGAGGCATGATTCAACTGTTTCATAAACTGGTTCAGCAAATCCGGCAAAGTTTTAGATTCAAATTCTGCAGATTTCAGATTATGAGAAATATCCCTGGTTTGAATAGTGGCTTTCGTTAAAAGCTCATATAATCGTGAAAGCTCTTCCGATAAGGATTTATCATTTTCAACTTTATCTGAAATAGTTTGAATAAACATACCGCATGCAACCAGCTGCTGCACAATTCCGTCGTGCAACTCTTTGGCAATCCGGTTTCTCTCCTCTTCTTCTGCCCGCAGTGTACTTTCAAATAACCGCTCCTGCATATCAATTTTGTCGGTCACGTCATTAATCAGCATTAAAACCGAATCGTTACCCTCATACTCAATAAAATGTCCGCGAACTTCTGCCGCAAAACTATCACCGGATCTTGTCTTGTGATTAAAAACATTGTTACCCAATGCCGGGTCGCTTGTCTCCGGGTTATCACTCTCTTTGTTCAAAAAATATTCAAACGATCCGTTCGGCTGTATTTCATCAATCTTTATTTTTTTAAATCTTTCTTTCGAATAACCATACTTTTTTTCAGCCTGCTGATTAGTATCTACTACGAGCCGTGTAGCCAGGTCCCAGATAATGATTGAGGATGGATTGTTTTCGAACAGGTACCGGTACCTGCGTTCCGACTCCTGTATTTTTTCTGAGGCATGAAACCTTTCAATTCCAAAGCGAATACTTTTCCATAACAGATGCGGATTCAGTTCATCTTTGATAATGTAATCTGCAATGCCAAGACTCAGTGATTTTATACTGAACTTCATGTCAGAGTAACCCGTCAGAACAATTACCGGAACATTACCGCGAGAAAGCCTGATAATTTCTTTGATCAGATCTTCCCCTTCTTTGTCCGGCAGTTTTAAATCCAGCAGAATAACATCAAACTCTGCAGATTGAATAGTTAAAAAGTCTCTTGCTCTCTCAAAGGTTTTTGCAATCTTAACCTTGAGATTTGGATTGATGCCTGACAAATAATCCCGGATTAAAACTATATCTCCCGGATTATCCTCTATCAAGAGGATTTTATAATCTGAAGAAGATAAATCTGTCATGTAAATGAGAACCTATAGAATCTTGGTAATTGCCGTTAAAAAATGATGTTCAGACATCATTATAATGGTTAATAATAGAAATAAATAAATTAATATTTCCCTTTACTTCAATCAATTCTCTTTCAATACCTTAGCAGGAAATAATTACGTAACATTCTGATAATTCAGGCATAATAATTTCACAATTTTTCAATAACAGATGAGTGTTTTCTTTATCAGAAACATCATCTTTATATGGTAAAAAGACCCATTGAAATTGTAGTCCTGTCAGATATCCACCTCGGCACTGTAGGATGTCATGCTCTTGAGTTACTCCAATATCTGAATTCCATTGATCCGAAAATCATAGTTCTGAACGGTGATTTTATTGATGTGTGGAATTTCAGAAAATATTACTGGCCCGAATCGCACATGATGGTGCTTCGGACCCTGCTCACCATGATGGCAAACGGCACCGATATTTACTACCTGACCGGCAACCATGATGAAGTACTCCGAAAAGTATCAAGCCTGCAACTTGGGCCGCTTTTTGTTCGGGACAAATTGATTCTGAACCTGAAGGGAGAAAAAGTGTGGATTTTTCATGGCGATATTTTTGATATCTCTATAAAGCACGCTAAGTGGATTGCAAAAATAGGCGGCAAAGGTTACGAAGTGCTGATTCTTCTAAACCGAATGGTGAACTGGTTTTCAGTTAAGATGGGGCGGGAAAAGCTGTCGCTTTCCAAAAAAATTAAAGAGAGTGTAAAAAAAGCAGTTCAGTTTATCGACAATTTTGAAAACACTGCGATTGAACTGGCTATTGACCAGGGATACGATTATGTGATCTGCGGTCATATTCATCAGCCGAAAATCCGCGGACATGAAAATGAGAAAGGATCTGTGATCTATATGAATTCGGGCGACTGGGTCGAAAATCTGACAGCTCTTGAATATGACGGCGATGAATGGTCGATGTTCAGATACAACGAAGCAGAATTTCTGAAATATGAACGGATTGAAAAACAGATGGTCGCACGCACCAAAAGCAAAAAAAAGGTAATCGGATGAAAATTTTATATGGTATTCAGGGAACCGGCCACGGGCATATTAGTCGCGCAAGAGAAATCCTTCCGCTGCTGGCTGAAACAGCAGATGTTGATATTCTGATCAGCGGTTATAATTGCAGCATGAAACTGGAGCAGTACGAACCTGTGCACAAGCGCGGAATAAGCCTTGCCTACGATTCAAACGGCGGTGTTTCCTA
>SLAU01000341.1 GCA_007126675.1 Balneolaceae bacterium | reverse complement strand
TAAACTGCCATTGTTCGCACCATACCGTTGAACCCGGAGCCCACCGAAACCCATCCTTCACCGTTCCAGCGGGCCACGCGGGTTACAGCCTGATCTCCCGACATCGTAAAATTGCCCGCTGCATAGAGCTCACCATTATACAGTTCAAGGGAATAAACATCGCCATTCAGGCCCTCTCCTGCCGGAGTCCACTCGGTTCCGTCCCAGATGGCGATATTGGTTCCTCCTGCCATCCCGCTAAGCGTAAAACTGCCACCGGCAAACAGAACAGAATCATCGCCTTCACCAACCTCTTTCAGTGCATAAACAACTGCATTCTGAGAAGTAAAGGAAGCGGAAACACCGGGCGAAGAATCCCATTCCCATGATGTTTGTGCATAAAGATTGCCTGTATAGAGTAAAAACAGTATCGGTATCAAAACCGTGTAAACCAGAAGCTGAAGTAACTTTTGAATCTGCATATTCATTCAATTTTTATTCATAGAAATATGGCTCTTGATAAGACAATGTTTTTGAATCTATTAAAAACAGCACGTTTCGTCTATACCGTAATCACGGTATTTAGTTGATACCTGTAGGCTAATTGCAAATTAAAAGTAGAAATATCTTCTTTTTTGAAGATGCGAACTCTATCCTTCGACTATCATACCTTGCTTGTGGTCGTGTCTCAGGCAACTCCGAAACCGACAATCGTACATTATTGGTCGTTCAGATAGAAGAAGTCCGGCTGAAGTGTCAACGGTTAGTGGGTCGTGTCCGGTGTTGGTCACCAACCGACGAATCAACTTAAACAGACATCTCCAGCCAGACTCGCATCTTTTTTATTCACAGTTTTAATGGTGTGTCATTTCCGGGTTATATTGGCTTTCACAACAGCCCAGACGCGACACGTGAAAACAATCACCGCTTTGGTGCATTGCCAGCATAATCTTTACAAACTTGCGCATCATACTTGTCATGGCCCGAATGCCCTTCCCTCCACGTTTGCCCTTTGGGTTCTGCCGTTTATAGGCCGAGTGCAACCACGCACCTTTTTTCACCAGGGGCAGACAGATCTGGAAGAGCAGTTTTCGAGCCAGAGACGATCCTTTTTTGGTAATCTTACTATGTCCTTTATACTTACCACTTTGCCGGCGTGCCAGCTTCAAGCCAAGATATGCCCACAGTTGACGGATGTGCTTGAATCCATCAAGCGATCCCGTCTCAGCAATCACGCGCACCAGCATCCACGGGGTCACCTTCGGCGGCAGGTTGACGGGCATTAGACCTTGCTCCTGATAAAGTTCTCCATAGGCGTGCAAACGCTCTTTAAGCTCACTCTTACGGGCCTCCAGTCCTATCCATTGCTCATATAGGGTGACCATGTAATCTAACCGAGGGTCGGGAAAGTCCGTATCGGTGATAGCTACCGACCTCTCCGCCATCGCCCATATCTGCTGGAGGATTGTCCGTCGTATTCTTGACACTTGAGATTTTAGCCGGCGGGCAAACTCCTGGTAGCCGGCCTGGAGAATGTACTGCGGACAGAAGCTGAACTCTTTGGCCAGCGCCTGACCGCTGCGGCTAAAGGTAAAATTAGCCGATTTGTTATAATCAACAAACACATACCCAAGCAGCCCGTGGATTTTGTTACGCGCACGAATCGCCTGCTGGCTAAGCTCCTCATACTCCTGGCTGATCGAACGCACGGTCTGATGCAGCACGTCCCGGGAAACGGCCGGGCGATGGCGGCCAATTAAATACAGATTACGCATCGCTCCGGGGTCTTTTTCGTCGGTTTTCTCGCTGTTGCCATAGGTAATCATCCTGGCATTGTACATGCGTTCGGTGTCGACATATCGCACTCTTGCTGCATTGTGGCGAGCCACCAGTAATAATTTATGCTGCAATCCCCCGGTGGGTTCACAAACAAACTCTAACTGCTCCCCACTGCTAAGCTGATGCTCTGCAATCAGTTCACTTATCCATTGCTGGACCGTATTCACACGATAGTCAATTCGATTGGCCTTGGCAGGTGTGTTTCCAGACTCCCATCCAATGGTGTAATCCAGGTAATCTTTAGAAATATCTACAAACACGGACAAGCAGTTACTATGGTTGGTCTGAGGTAATTTTTGTAAATTATTCATGGAGCTTATTCTTTTTGATTGATTTGGAATTAAGGGTTCGAAATTCATCAGAAGATAAGCTCCTTTTTTATTCAATAACTATCTTTAGCCTAATAGTACGGTTAGTACTGTGTACTTAATTACTTTATAAGTGAGTATTTTTTCGAACCGCTTTGTTTCTTTGTTGCGCGGCGTGGGACGAAGTGGAAGGGCCTCCTTACTACAGGCGGGTGTTTTAGAAAAGGCTTTTTTAAATAAACGCTTTGAACGTGGAGATCCTTCCGCTTCGGCAGTCGCTCCGCTCCTTTCTGC
This sequence comes from Balneolaceae bacterium, assembly GCA_007126675.1. Lineage (GTDB taxonomy): Bacteria > Bacteroidota > Rhodothermia > Balneolales > Balneolaceae > SLAU01. The sequence continues at coordinate 87 of SLAU01000341.1, read as the reverse complement.
GCTCAGGATTGTAGATGACACGGCCAAAATTAGTAAGAAGAGCGGCGCATCAAACCCAAGCTTTTGTTAATTCTTTCGCTGCGCCGC
>SLAU01000274.1 GCA_007126675.1 Balneolaceae bacterium | reverse complement strand
TAAAAGAAAGCGCGATCGCCTACATTCATCCGGTCTCTCATTATATTTCGTGCTTCATAATTACGAACGCCGCTCCAGCGAATTTGTCCGTCTCGTTTAAGGTCGTCAATGCTGTAGGCGTAAGGTTCCGATTTCATCAGCCAGTACTGTTTTTTACTCATGTGATAAATAAAATTTACGTTTTGAATAACCGCAGAGGCGCTGTGGCCGCTGTGTTAATTGTTGTTGATATTATCCGAACAAACTACCAATCTTATAGTTCGAACTAAACTAAAAAAACTGCGTTCTCCGCGCCTCCGCGCCTCCGCGGTTACAAACTTATTTGATGAGCATTTTAAACCAAAAACACCTGCTTTTCTGGAGCGGAGGTAAAGATTCTTTTCTTGCCCTCTGTTATTTAAGAGATGACGGCATCCGTGATCCGCTTCTGCTTACCACTTTTGATGATGAAAGCGGCCGGGTTCCCCATCAAAATATTCCGGTTGAAAATATTCAACAGCAGGCAATCGATCTGGAATTAACCCTGTTCACTGTTCCGCTCTCCTATCCTGCAAGCAATGCACAGTACCTGAATGCGCTGAAAAAAAGCCTCAAAGATATCCCTTTCGAAATAGAATGCATTGTGTTTGGTGATCTGCACCTGCAGGATATCCGCGCCTGGCGGGAAACTGAATTGGGTGAAAAAATGGGATTCCAACTGAAATTCCCGATCTGGAATAAACACTATGATGAACTGTTCAGCCGGCTTGAGCAAGAGAATGTTGAAATCCGTATCACATCGGTGCAGCCCGAATACCGTGAGTGGATTAAACCGGGCCAGCTGTTTGACCGTAAGTTTGCAGATTCACTCCCATCACATATCGACCCGATGGGTGAAAAAGGGGAATTTCATACTGAGGTGATTATTCCAAAACATTCCTGAAAACAGGCTTTAAAATCGAATATTCCAATATATGATTCTGAACCTGGTCGTCTGATAGCTCCATGGTCGATTCAGGCAACATTCTTTACTTCCGGGAGATGATCACCTCTACTTCGAGCTCAACGAATAACTCACCCAGCCGCTGCGCAGCAGTGCGGTGAGGAGCGGAGGCAGCACCGCAGAGTGGATTTCCTGCGCCCAGAAGAACCAGCCTAACAGAATCACCAGGCAGGCTGCAGCATGAAGGGCAAAATAATATCTGAGCAGGCTTCGGGGCTTCAATGATTTAAACAGAAACGGTACAGCCAGCAGATGAAACGGCCACGCCCAGAACAGGTTAATATTGCTGGCGGTTACGTGGTGCAGGGAGATGAACCAGAGAAATGTGATCAAAAGTCCGATAATGCCAACAATCGCCAATAGCGGAATATCAAACCACCGGTTCAGGGTTGTACCGGTTTGATAGTTTTTCCAGGTTACCCATGCCGCACCAACAAACAATATCCACAGAACGATGTGTACCCAGGGCAATCCGGCCGTATCGGTTCCGTAGTCATCCACGGTCATTATTTTTTCCTTGCTTGCTACCAATGGCTGTTCTTCCCCGTCAATGATAATCACCGCGTTATCGAAAGCAAGCTCAAGAAAATCAGGCAGAAACATCGCTTCGTAGGGAGTCACTTTTCGATCAATTTTGCTGCCAAGAAGAAGATCAATTCCGAAATGAATGAGCGGCTTTTGATCTGTGTAGAGTGCAATCATTTCCCGGAAAGTCAGCTGCGGATCGGGCTTCGGCTCAAAGCGTATTTTATCACCCAACACGTTCTCCATGGCATCACGGATTCGGGTCGAACAGTTATCGAACAAAAAATCGTAGCGGTAATAGCGGTTCTCTTCCCGTGCATTGTTAATCAAAAAACCATAAAGCGCCTGTTTCTGATCGGGAGTCAGATTCAGAACCTGTTCGATAATGGGACGCCTGCGCTCCCTGTAGTGTTCGATGGCAAAATTTGTTCGTGCTATCGAAAGAAAATAGTTCAGTTCCCCGTAAATAAACTTTGGGAGGAAATACTCATCAAACTGAAAGGTACCGTAATTGAAGAAGATATCGGTTTGTTGCTGCGGATCGATTACGCGAAAGGCACTGTGGCCGAACAGTTCCTCAGGAGCTTCGCCGGGAAGAATGGTAATCATGGATATTATTGCATCATCCGATAAAGATGCCGGCTGAGCGCGGACATCATCAGAGATAACTCCCATAGCCGCAAGCAGCACTAAAAGTATCGTGATATTTGAAAGAAACCGGGGCATCAGCGAACGGTTTATGGTTTGATGGATCATGTAAACAAACGAAGTTGAAGCCGGTTGATTTTCATCCGGCGTAAAAATAGGAGAAAAGATCGTCTATTTCCCGGGTTGGAAAAAAATTTAACTGTATCGCAGACTGACTACAGATAAAAGAAGAATGTCCGGGAAAATAAGAATGTCACTTCTTGCTGAGAAATTTTTGAAGCTACAGAAATACTATCCTCAACTCCGGCGCTTTCGCACTGAAAAATCCGTTTCGCGCACAGGCCTGAAATATCCC
>SLAU01000034.1 GCA_007126675.1 Balneolaceae bacterium | reverse complement strand
TTCGAAAATACCGAAACGGTTTTGGCGATCGAACTTTTTACGGCTGCACAGGCACTTGATTTCCGCAAGCCGCTGCGGCCGGGCAAGGGAGTTGAAATTGCTCACGATTTTATCCGCAGTATCATCCCACATGCTGAAGAAGACCAATATTTTAAGGATGATATTGCAAAAGCAATGGAACTGACGAGAAACAAGGATATACTCAAAGGTGTTGGTGAATTAATATAGAGCAATCCTGATAAGATAAATTCAAAACCTCAACTAAAATGGTTCAGGTATATTTAGTTTGTAAAATTCTATTTTAATGGCAAGATTTTAAAAAAGAACAAAAGTTTAAGCATCATGATCAAAGAAAGAATACCCGAAATCAAAAATTTATCCGACCGGGAAAAAATAACCCTTGCAGCTGAGTTGTGGGATGAAGTAATGACTGAAGATGCTTTTGAACTGACTGATGAACAAAAAGAAGAGCTGGACAAAAGAATTAAATTTGCTGAAGAAAACCCGGATAAACTAATTCCCTGGGAAAAAGTAAAATCTGATCTTTCTAAAAAGTACGATGTATAAAATTGTACTTCTTAAGCACGCTGCAGGTGATATTGAGGCAGTTTCCATATGCTATTTTCTTCAGAACTAAAGATAATACTATCCAGGTGCACGCCTGCCTTCATTACAAACAAAATATATTCTCAATACTTCAAGACCGATAAAAATACCAGATGCCAGTACTTAAAAATATTTCCACACTCTATACTTGCCCATTTGAAGGAGCACAATCTGATATAGGTCCGGTTGAAGGTGCAGCCATCGCGTGGAGCGGTAAAACTATTGAATGGGCCGGGCGTGAAGCAGATCTTCCCGAAACTTATCAGAACGAACCTGCACTTGATGCCGGCGGCAATATGGTAATTCCGGGCCTTGTTGATTGCCATACACATCTCTGTTTTGGCGGCTGGAGGCCCGATGAGTTTGAGATGCGAATACAGGGCCGAAGTTATCTTGAAATAGCCAAAGCCGGTGGTGGTATTTTATCAACCGTAAAGCATACAAGAGCCGCTTCTGAAGATCAGTTGTTTGATAAAGCTTCCCGGTTACTTGACAAAATCTTACAAAACGGTACAACTACAATCGAATGTAAAAGCGGATACGGCTTATCCACTGAAGATGAATTGAAACAGCTACGGGTTTACAAGCGCCTGGCAGACAAGTTTCCGGGCACGCTTGTATCCACTTTTTTGGGAGCACACACTTTTCCTCCTGAATTTAAAAATAACAGGGCCGGATATATTGATTTGATAATCAATGAAATGATTCCTGCAGTAGCACAGGAAAAACTTGCGGAGTTCTGTGATATTTTTGTTGAAGATTCAGCATTCAATCCTGATGAAGCGCGCAAAATTTTTGAAGCCGGCAAAAAAGCAGGGTTACATCCAAAGCTTCATGCGGATCAGCTTTCTTCAGGCGGAGGTGCTGAGCTTGCCGCTGAAGTGGGTGCAGTAAGTGCCGATCATCTCGAGAGAATTTCAGATGAAGGAATTTCAAAAATGGCCGGGCATGACGTTGTTGGCGTTACACTGCCAATAGCTTCACTATATACACAACAGCCCTATTTAAATTGCCGCAAACTGGTAAACGGTGGTGTAAAGGTTGCAGTAGCCACCGATTTTAATCCCGGTTCAGCGCCAAGCTATGATCTGCCTCTTGCCATGATGCTGACGTGTAATCACGGCCGGCTAACTCCTGCCGAAACACTGAAGGCTGCCACAATTTATGCCGCAAAGGCAATTAACAGGCACGAAACAGTTGGTTCGATTGAGCCGGGTAAAAAAGCAGATTTTCTTGTTCTTGATGCACCGGATGTTAACTTTTGGCTATACCACTACAAGGGTGCGTCGGTTGTAAACAAGTCGGTTGCCGGCATATATTCCTAGCAAAATAAACAGATAACCACGAATAAGTGATTGAACACATTATTTGGTTCATAGTTGGCCTTGTTGCACTGATTGCCGGTGCTGATTTTATTGTCCGTGGTGCCTCGCGTGTTGCTGAGTATTTTAACATTCCCAAACTTATCATTGCACTTACTGTTGTGGCATTCGGGACAAGTGCGCCGGAATTGGCTGTTAGTATTCAGGCCGGGATTGACGGACAAACCGACCTGATGCTTGGAAATATCATCGGAAGCAATATCAGTAACATTCTGCTGATTCTTGGCCTGTCAGCTCTCATCATCCCGCTGAAAGTTCACGCCAATCTGATTAAAATTGATGTGCCTGTTATGATTGGCATTACGGTTCTGGTCTACCTTTTTGCCCTCAGCGGTCAGATCTATTTTTGGCAATGTGCTGTTCTTTCAATATTACTTATCGTGTATCTGGTATTTCTTGCCCGGCAAAGTGGTAAAACCACTTTAAAAGAAAAACCCTCAAAACGAAAAAAATCTGTCCGCCAGCTGGTCTTCAATATTATTTTAGGGGTTGTTGGCCTCATATTATTGATATACGGAGCACAGTGGTTAATTG
>SLAU01000022.1 GCA_007126675.1 Balneolaceae bacterium | reverse complement strand
TGTGCGGACGCCTGCATCCATCCAATTTTCACATTTCCATTTTACCGAATGCAGCAAAAGAGGCGTTTTATAAAATTGAAACTGAGATCAATAAAAACCGGAATGAACCTCTGAGCCAAAAACAGATTCTGGAAGGCTTCCTGGATATCGCCAACGAACGAATGGCACAGGCGATTCACAAAATATCCATCCAAAAAGGGTTTGATCCCTCCGTATATACGCTGGTTGCCTTCGGCGGCGCAGGCGCACAACATGCACTTGCCGTAGCCGAAAAGCTGAGAATCAAAAATGTACTTGTGCCCTCTGATGCAGGTCTGCTGAGTGCATTCGGACTTCAGAAGGCAAAGCTTGAACAGATTGCCATACGTCAGCTTTTAAAACCGGTGTCAGAGGTTCGCAGCGAAATTCCTTCTATCCTGAACAGCCTTGAAAATGAGGCAATAGCCGGCCTTGAAGATCAGGGTGCTGAAATTGAAAATACAGAAGTCGTGATGAAACAACTGTTCCTCCGGTTCAGCGGGCAGGATACCTCACTTGAAATTGACTGGGCGGATGGGATGAATATTCAATCCGAATTTCGAAAAGTGTATGAATCGCAATATGGCCACTGGATTGAGGATCGTCAGATTGAACTGGAGTCCATTCGTGTAAAAGCCTCTGAGACTGCTGATCAAAATACAGAGACACAAGAAATTCAGGACGATAAACTATCAGTGAATACCGGCAAGGATCATGAACCTGAATTTTCAAATTCTACATCCGGCGAATTCAAAATCTATCACAGTGGAAGCTTTAAAACCGGTGCACAGCTCGAAGGCCCAGCACTGATCCTGAATCCCTGGAGCACCACCGTGATTGATCGCGGTTGGCGGGGAATGCTATTGCCCGACGGCACCTGGCTGTTGGAAAATCAGAAGACAGAAAAACCGGATGGCCCTGAATTTTCAGAAACAGATTCCACCGGCCGCGAAGCTATTAATCTGCAACTTTACACCAATCGTTTTCGATCTGCAGCTGATCAAATGGGCGAAATGCTTCGCCGCACAGCTATGTCGGTAAACGTTAAAGAACGGCTGGATTATTCCTGCGCTGTTCTTGATTCTGACGGTTATCTTGTGGTGAATGCTCCACATATTCCGGTGCACCTGGGCGCGATGGGTACGTGTGTGAGATCACTGCTTAAAAACCTCCAAGGTTTTGGAAACCTTGGAGGTTTAGAAGAAGCAGCAGACCTGACAGATTTTGGAAACCTGTCAGGCCTTGCCGGCAATCAACTCGAACAAGGCGACATCCTCATCACCAATCACCCCGCCTACGGAGGCTCGCATCTGCCGGATGTTACGGTTGTAACGCCTGTGTTTCATGAGGGTGAGCAAATCGGGTTCGCAGCCAGCCGTGCGCACCATGCAGAAATTGGCGGTAAACGTCCCGGTTCCATGCCGCCCGATGCCCGCAACCTGGCTCAAGAAGGCGTTGTAATCCCGCCGATGTTTCTTGCCAAAGCCGGCCGCTACAACTGGGAAGAAATCAAACAGCTTTTGAAAAAGAGCCGCTGGCCGTCGCGATCTCCCGAAGAAAATCTGGCAGACATCCGGGCTGCCGTAGCAGCAAACCATCGCGGAGTAAACGAACTGAAATCACTGGCCAGGCAATTCGGCACTTCTGAGGTCACTTCATACATGAAAAAGATGAAGGATTATGCGGCCTCAAGAATGCAAGCAACACTTTCTGACCTCAAAGACGGAACCTATTCAGCAGAAGAAAAACTGGATGATGATTCTCTGCTAAAAGTAACCAGCACGGTGAAAGATGAGCAAATCACTTTTGATTTTACCGGCACTTCTCCGGTTCATCCTGGAAACTTAAATGCAAATCCTTCGATAGTGAACAGTGTGGTTATCTACCTGCTGCGGCTGATGGTAAATGAACCGCTGCCGCTGAATGACGGACTACTTGAACCTGTGCAGATCATTTTACCTGATTGTATGCTGAATCCGGAGTTTCCGGATGATCCGGCTGAGTGTCCCGCAGTGGTTGGCGGAAATATCGAAACCAGTCAACGGCTGACCGATACCCTGCTGAAAGCATTCGGGCTTTCTGCATGCAGTTATGGAACCATGAATAATGTGCTGTTTGGCAACGAACAGTTTGGCTACTACGAAACGGTGGCCGGCGGAACCGGAGCCGGAAACGGGTTTAACGGTGCCGATGCCGTGCATCAGCATATGACCAACACCCGTGCAGCCGATCCTGAAATTCTTGAACAGCGATACCCGGTTCGGCTCGACCGTTATGCCATCCGTAATGAATCGGGCGGCCGCGGTAAATGGAACGGTGGTAATGGAATCATCCGCGAACTCACGTTTCTTGAGCCGGTGAGCCTGTCGGTGCTTGCCCAACATCGGGTTGTTCCGCCATACGGCCTACAAGGTGGTGAACCGGGAAAAACAGGACAACACCGGATCGAAAGAAAAAACGGCTCAACATTGGAACTTGAGTGGCGGGACGGTGCAGAAATTGAAC
>SLAU01000222.1 GCA_007126675.1 Balneolaceae bacterium | reverse complement strand
CCATATGGCGCTAACTATGGGAAAATCCCTCCTTGGAAAGAAGGGGACTTTTTCGTTTCCAAATTTATAGTTTTTATATCGAACTCAGCTTAATTAGATACCCCAGTTTTCTTACCTTAAATCAAAACTTAACACAAAAATCTCCATCATGTCCCGACTAAAAAGCTCCGAGCGCCGGATGAAATTGATTCTCATGCTTCAGGATTCAAAAAAGAAACTGACTGTTGATGAATTGGCTGATACTTTTGGTGTTAGCAGACGTACTATTTTCAGGGATTTTAAGGTGTTGTCGAAGATAAATGTGCCGGTTACGTGGGATAAGTACAGTGGCTATGGTGTGATGGACGGGTACAAAGTGCCGCCGTTAATGTTCAACTCACAAGAGCTGGCCACCATAATGGTCGGGCTTAATTTTGTAAAATCACAAGTCGATAAACAGCTGGTGGATGATGCGAGAGGGGTGGAGTTGAAAATCAAAAATGTTCTGCCGACGGAGCTGAAAAATTTTATGAGCTCACTCGACAACAGGACGATCGTTGATCCATTTCTCCATTTTGGTCACGAAAAAAAAGAGGGTGGCAACTGGTACCTGGTCAGCAGTGCGATTTCGCAGAAGAAAACTTTGGAGTTTACTTATCGAAGTAAGTCGGACGGATCGGTTACCGACCGGGAAGTGGATCCGTACCTTTTGGTTTTTTATAAAGATCACTGGAATGTGATCGGTTTTTCGCACAAAAGAGATGCGATCCGAAATTTTGTACTCGATCGCATGAGTGATGTGCGAATTACAGAGAAAAAATTTGAAGAAAAAGGAGAAATCGACGCAGAGGCCCTTATTTACCGGTCTAACGAATCGGGGCAAAAAGTAGAGGTGCTACTAGATAAAAAAGCAGAACGCGCGTTTAGAGCTAATCTCGCGACAAAAATTTTTAAGGAAAAAGAGGTTTCAGCTAAAAAAATTAAGGTGAGCTTTAATTTTGAAAACCTTGACTACCTGAATGAATGGCTGCTCCAATTTGGCGATAAAGTGAAAGTTTTATCACCAAAAAAATTAGTAGATATGAGAGTTGATTTATTGAATAAAATGATGACAAGCATTTAGATTTAGTACATCTTTTTAAAATAAATGTATCTAAATAAAATTAATTATAATATCGTGAAATAGTGAGGTAATTTATAATAGAAATAAAATATATCTCTTTCCAGTGAGTTTTTTAGTATGTGATATAAAACTATATGTGATATAAAACTATATGTGATATAAAACTATGAGTCAAACAAATTTTCATCCCGATATACAAGACCACGAAAGCACGAGGACTCGAAGGCCACGAAGAATATAATTCAGACCTGAAAGCCCTTCGTGTACCTTAGTGTCTTCGGGGCTTAGTGGTAAAAAGTAAATGGCAATTACTTTGAATACAACTTCTCTCATAATCTTGTCAGGGTGTTGGCTGCTATATATATTTAAAAATCAGATGAGGAAATATGATCGATTAATCAAGAGAAATTTTCCTCTAGAAATAAAAAAGGCCCCTGCATGAGGAGCCTTTTCAAAAACTAAGTAAATGTTATTGAGAATTATGAAACTACAGGAGCTTCTGATTCGTCATCATCCTCATTAACTACACGGGTAACTGCGGCAATTTTGCCGCCATCATCAAGACGCATAATCCGAACACCCTGGGTATTTCGCCCCATCGTGCGGATTCCCTTACATTGCATTCTGATAACTTTCCCTTCATCGGTAATTACCATCAGGTCATCTTTATCGGAAACCTCTTTGAGGGCAACAAGATTACCGGTCTTCGGAGTAATTTTTAGTGTAATCACTCCTTTTCCGCCACGGCTTTGCTCACGGTAATCATCAAGAAGTGAGCGTTTGCCATAGCCGTTTTCGGATATTGCCAGCACAGTTGCTTCGTGAGGATTTTTGTTAACTACCATGTCTACAAGCTCATCATCCTTATCAAGATTCATACCGCGAACTCCGGATGTGTTTCGTCCCATCTTGCGGGCTTCACTTTCATGGAATCGGATGGCACGGCCTTTTTTGTTGGCAAGAATAATATTGCTGTCACCATCAGTCAGGGCAGCACCTAAAAGGCTGTCGCCCTCTTTAATGTTGATAGCAATAATGCCATCTCGGCGCGGACGGCTGTAAGCTTCGAGAGACGTTTTCTTAACCTGTCCTTCTTTGGTTGCCATTATGATTGAATGACTCTTTATATAATCATCATCCTCAAGTGTTTTCACCGGCACAAACGTTTTGATAGAATCGTCTTTCTCAATATCAATGAGGTTCACGATAGCTCGGCCTCTTGCAAGTCGCGATCCTTCTGGTATCTCATAAACTTTGAGCCAGTAACAATTTCCTTTTTCAGTGAAAAAGAGAATGTAATTATGATTGGTTGCCACAAACAGATGTTCCACATACTCATCATCTTTTGTAGTGGTGCCTTTCATTCCCTTTCCGCCGCGGCGCTGACGTCGATAACCGCTAACCGGCATTCTTTTGATGAAGCCTT
>SLAU01000332.1 GCA_007126675.1 Balneolaceae bacterium | reverse complement strand
GGCTGAAACCAGTGTGTATAATGTGTTGCTCCACGCTCGGATGCCCACTCTTTCATTGCCAGTGCCACAGCATCAGCAACATTTAAATCAAGTGATTCACCATCTTCAATAGTGGTTTTAAGTTCATTCCAAACTTCTTTTGGCAGACGCTCTTTTAATGAGTCCAGTGTAAGTGTATGCTCTCCAAAAATTTCGGTGATGTTCATGTTCATTACATCACCGTTTGTTACCGGCTTCCAGCTTTTAGCTGCAGCAAGCGTATCGTATCTTTGGGTAGAATGTATCATAGCTATTTTAAAAAAATTTGATTGTCAGTTAAATAACGCGTTTAATATAAAAGCACTCGTCCAATTTAAAAACTTTTTAGAAATTTACTTATTCACACATAGTTAATTTTAACTAATATTTTCTTTTAATTAATTATTTAACTTAGAAGCGCTTTTATTCTTAATAAATTCCGATTACGGTTTAAACTCTGTACTAATTACTTAATTTTTTTATGATACCACTCAACCTGTATCTTCATCGCATGATCACAATCCACATTACGATTTAAAAAAAATTACGTTGACAACTAAAAACCTGAGCATCTGGATTGAAGCCGCGCGCCCCAAAACGTTAGCCGCAGCCCTGGTACCTGTACTCATAGGCGCATCATTAGCCTGGAATGATCATCTATTCAGATGGGATACCACATTGGTTGCACTTTTTTGTGCATTTGCAATACAAATCGGAACCAACTTTGCCAACGATTATTTCGACTACAAAAAAGGAGCCGATACCGTAAGCCGTGTCGGGTTTACCCGGGCAACTGCAGCAGGCTTAATCGCACCTGAAACAATGCTGAAGGCTACCATTCTTTCTATGATGATCGCTTTTTTCGCCGGGCTCTACCTGGTTTGGATCGGCGGCTGGGTGATCCTCTTTATTGGTTTGATCTCTCTTCTTTTTGGCATTTTGTACACAGGCGGACCTTTTCCCCTTGGCTACAATGGCCTTGGTGATCTGTTCGTCTTTATCTTTTTTGGTTTTGTTGCCGTGATGGGCACCTACTATATTAATGCACTTCAATGGTCTGAGTTGAGCTTTTGGGCATCAATACCTGTCGGGGCGCTTTGCGTTAATATTTTAGTAGTAAATAACCTGCGCGATGTTGAGCAAGATCGTGAGACAGGCAAACGGACACTGGGCGTACTGTTCGGAGAAATTTTTCTGAAGCTGGAATACCTGCTGATGATAATCCTAAGTTTTCCCGTTTTATTTTACTTCTACCTCGCATACGATTTTACAGCCTGGATTTTCCTTCCGCTGCTTTGCCTGCCCGTTTTCCTCGTACTTTTATATGATGTTTTTAATCATGAAGATAAATCTGAACTAAACAAAACACTGGAACAAACCGCACAGGTTATGGTGTTGTACGGAGTACTCTTTTCTGCAGGAATTATAATTTGATCAATGCTTGATCTTTACACATACCAGCTTCCCTTTAATAAGCCATTTAAAACCGGCTCCACAAGTTTTAGCACTCGCTCAGGTTTGATTCTCCGGTTTAAAGACAGCAGCAGCGATGCCATCTCAGAAGCTGCACCCCTCCCCGGCTTTTCAAGAGAAGGGATTAATGATGTAATCAATTCTGCTGATACCCGTAAAAAATCTATTCAACAGTTTTTTAAAAATGATTTTGAATTATCTGAGCTGAAATCATTCTCTGAAACATTTCATAAACTTCCCTCACTTCAGTTTGCTCTCGAAATGCTGGGTATTGAACTATTGTGCCAAAGGAACAGCTCAACCGTTTCAAAAATATTAGGACTTCCTGCCAGAAATTTTATAAATGTGAATACCGTGATTGGAACCGGCAGTAAAGATGAAATTATTGATCAGGTTAAAACCGAGTACAGTAAAGGCTTCAGGGTTTTCAAAATTAAAGTTGGCAAAAGTCCGGATGCTGCCGCAAAAAAATTACATGACCTGCATCAGGAATATCCTGAAATCTCTTTTCGCCTCGATGCCAATCAAACCTGGCCGCTTGAAAAAGTGAGAGAGTACAGCAGCTTGTTTCATAATTTGCCAATAGAATATGTAGAGGAACCGTCTGTTTATAAATCAGAAAATGAACTCAATAAAATCACAGATAACTGCGAGTTGCCTGTAGCACTCGATGAATCTGTATCAGATTTAAATAGCTTCTCTGCCCAATTGGAAAATGAAAAAATTCAGGCATTTGTGATAAAACCATCCATATTCGGTTCAATTCTGAAATTTATTGACACAATTTCTTCCCGAAACCATCTTATAGATAAAATAGTGATTACATCCGCTTTTGAATCCGGTGTTGGTTTAAATCAGTTTGCCTGTTTAGCGGCTCTTGCCGGATCAAAAAGCAGAGCTCATGGTTTGAACACGAATCACTATTTTAAACACAGACTTGCAGAAAAGTTTGTGATAAAAAATGCCGGAATTTCTTTTTCCGGAAAATCAGGATTTGGAATTGTATTTGATGATTTAGACAGAAAATTGCTAAAAGGCGTTTAGTGCCGTGAATAAAAAATCTGAAAAAATACCG
>SLAU01000080.1 GCA_007126675.1 Balneolaceae bacterium | reverse complement strand
CTCAAAATACCCGCGCAGAGTATCAGCCGTGATCTGAGGGGCGAAACGAAAGTTTTTTGCATAGTTCAGGTACACGTTCTCCAGTTCAGGGAAATCATCCATCGATAAAGGGCTAATTTCAAAACGGGAATCTGTTTTCAGATTCCGTATCGGCAGCAGGTTAAAGATCCGGTTGTCGCCCAGGTGAAGGCCTTCGGGGATGCCGGCACGTCCGCTTGCAAAAACCAGGGAGTTTTGGTTTGCTTTCAGGAAATTGCCGATCACAAAATCGGTATCGGATGAGAGTACGTGATCGATCGCTTTTTTCACCATACGAAAAGCAGTAAGTCCTTTGCGGTACTCCTCATCAATCCGGAGATCCATCATATACGCAAACTTTTTTGGCTTGCCCAGGAGCATCGCCTCAAAATGGATCACACCCACAAGCCCAACGATGGTATCGCCATCCTCAACCACATAGTGCCACGATTCCGGATCAAGCAGCCGGTGCAATGTATTAAACCGGGGAGTCCGGTTCACAAAAAAGGTAATCATCCCCTCCTGGTAACACCGTTTGGCAAGGTCAGTGATCTGATTATTGTCCGACTCTTCCGCGAGACGGATACGGATGGAACCCATACGTAATGTTTGATTGGTTTTTTGTTATATAACGTAAGTCTAGTAAAAAAGCAGTCCTCAAAAGTCCCTCCGCCAGCTGGCGGAGGGTAAGGCAGCCGGAGTAAAACCGACGGCTGCCAGGGGGATGACTCTCAGACCGTTGATTTAGCTCAGATATTCAATAATTGATGTTAATCTCATTACTTATCATTTCCAATAATCTCTGTCAACCGACGGTTGACTCTCTTCAATAAACTCATATCTCGCCTCCAATTGAGTATAGGAAAAAGCGGGGAAAGATTTAGGGGAGTGGAGGCATAATTGGTGAAAGATCATCTGTTATCGGGAGATTTTACCCCATCATTTGAATAATGGCAAAACGGATTGATAACAGGTTTGTATTTATTTGGCTTTGTAATTCGCAGCTAACTGCTATCTGGTGTAGTCATTTATACAGGTGATACTGTTTTTCAAAGAATCCGCTTGCGGATGGCCAATATTGTAACCCCGGATTTGAATCCGGGGATAAAGCAGCCCCATTCCTTTCCTTAAGTGCTGTAGGCACGATCCATTTCATGCGTGCTATATCTTTATGGTGCGAATAAGCGAGTTGTAAGCTCTACTAATAACACCATGGTATCATGCCTACGGCATTTATGTGTATGGTTGGGCTTTTAGTCCCCCGGATTCAAATCCGGGGTTACAATATCGAGTATGCCTAACGGCATTTTCTGAATTAATATTGAATGTGTATTTAATATTATTAAAAATTTATTTAATATATTTGAAACACGAATGCATAATACTTCGTACTTCTAAAAAAACCAATACACATGGAATCTAAACTTTCAAAATTGCCGGTTAAATGCCCAAGCTGCCAAAGCGGATTGTCAGTGCAGTCGCTGGCGTGCCGGGCATGTGATACCGTGGTGAACGGCAGGTACGACCTGCCGGTGCTGCTAATGCTCGAAAAAGAGGAGCTGGAATTTGTGCTCCGGTTTGTTTTGAACAGCGGCAGCCTAAAAAATATGTCGGCCGAGATGGGGCTGAGTTATCCAACCATCCGGAACTACCTGGATGATATAATCACAAAACTTAATACACTTGAAAACCATGAAAGCTGAAGAAAAAAGAAAAAGTCTTGCGGCCTGGCTTTTTAATCCGTTTCTGTTCTGGGGCGGTGAGAAGCTGTTCCTGGCCGGTGTGCTTGCGATGCTGCTCCATATCCCCATGGCGATGGTGTTCAATATCCGCTTCGGGGGTTCCCTGGATATGCACGTGGGCACGCAGGCTCCTGCCCTTCCGGTAATTCTTACCGATATCCTGATTGCATGGATCATAATGTTTATGGTTCTGTACGCCGCCATACGCTTATTTGGCAAAACGGCGCGTTTAATCGACATTGCCGGTGCGGTGGGTGTGGCAAGAATCCCGCTTTTGTTAACATCCATCCCAGCCTATTTTACTGCGCCCGAAATTGAAACTCCGGAAGAGGTGCTGGCTCTGCAGGGAAGTGAATTGGGCTGGCTGATAGCAGGTGCACTGCTCACATTGCCTTTCTTTGTATGGTTTATCGTGCTGCTTTTTAACACGTTTAAAGTCAATTCAAACCTGACGGGCTGGAAACTAGGTCTTAGTTTTGTGGGAGCTGTGATACTGGCCGAAATCGTATCACTTATGCTAAATAGTTATTTCATAGGGTTAATGTCATGAAAAACATAGATCAAAAGATCAAAAACAGAGATGCGATTATCGGCTTTTATTCTCTCTGCCTTGTCTCTCTGATACTCTCTTTTGCAGTGCCTGATGCTTCAGTTGCTCAAAACGCCGATAGTGAAACCGTGATTCTCGATACCGGATGCGGAGAGCTGGAGGGCACCCTGTTGGTTCCGAATATGGACCAACCGCAGCCCGTTGTGCTAATTATTGCCGGCAGCGGGCCCACTGACCGCAACGGAAACCAGCAAATGATGATGAATAACTCTCTGAAATACCTTGCTGAAAAGCTGGCTGATTTGGGAATTGCCTCACTTCGGTTTGATAAGCGGGGCATCGCGAAAAGCAGCGCAGCGATGGTTAGCGAAAGTGAACTTCGCTTCGAAACTTATATTGATGATGCGGCTGGATGGATAAATTTTCTGAAAGAGGATTCGCGGTTTAGCGGCGTTGTGGTGGCAGGTCACAGTGAGGGTTCACTGATCGGGATGGTGGCAGCAAGGCAGGCCGGTGCCTTCGGGTTTATTTCGATTGCCGGTGCCGGACGCTCCATGGATCAGCTAATCCGTACACAGCTTCAAAACCAGCCCGCTTTTGTTTTGGATGAGGCACTGCCGATCCTGGATAAACTGGCAGAGGGCGAACTTGTAGATGAGGTATCCCCAATGCTGCAGTCACTGTTCCGGGAAAGCGTGCAGCCTTACCTCATTTCACAATTCAGATATCATCCAACCGAAGAACTCCAAAAGCTGGAGATGCCCGTAATGATTGTTCAGGGCACTACCGACATACAGATAGAAGTAAGCGAAGCAGAACTGCTTCATGAGGCTCTGCCCGGAGCAAAGCTGAAACTATTTGAAGGGATGAATCACATCCTGAAAGATTCTCCCGCCGATTTTCAGCAAAATTTAGCAACATACAACAATCCGGATCTTCCACTATTTCCCGGTTTAAGCGAATCGATCGCAGGCTTTATTGGAGGCATAAATTTCTAACCGTTTAAAGGGCAATAGGCTGTGTAGGTTTAAAGCCTGCTCTTCAAGCGGTTAGATCCGCCACTTCCTGCTGATTTTTTCGGCTTTATAATTTGCTGTATACCCGGCTTTTTTGGACATTTTTGTGAGGTACAACCCACTTCATTAATTCAAAGTAAACCGACCTGGCAGGGTTTCGGTTCTTTTCTGACTTTTTTTGCACTATAAACTCTGCAGCCATTCAGGCAGGGGACCTGCTGTGCTTAAGTTATCAAACATAAACCGTCTGGTAGCATAATGGAGGAGATACGATGAAGAATAATCCGATTTTAATGGCAGCATTGCTTGCTGCGATTGTAGCCATAATAGTTGTCGTTGTGTTAAATATATTGGGTCATGACAACCCGGTAGTTATAGCCGGAGGTGTGGCTGGAGGAGTTGTAGGTGCTTTAACTCCAACGCTGCTGAAAAAATGAAAACAGTTAATTTAAAACCTCAAGATTTTTCA
Organism: Balneolaceae bacterium; assembly: GCA_007126675.1. Lineage (GTDB taxonomy): Bacteria > Bacteroidota > Rhodothermia > Balneolales > Balneolaceae > SLAU01. Next base: position 6,210 of record SLAU01000080.1, on the reverse strand, counting down.
GAATCCGATAAGAAGCCCGGATTAGCTGCATATTTCCGGTGCCGGTTGATCTGATTCGATTTTAAGCGGATTACATTTGTTTGTAAAGCGGGCAGGGTATCAAATTCAACAACTATGCCTGCTGCTGCAATTCATCAGCCAGCTTCTTTCCTAAATCAATACTATTTTTGATACAATCGGGCACCGAAATCCCACCTCTGAAATTTCCGGCCAGATAAATTCCCGGATTGTTTTCTTCGATTTCATCAAAAATATCAAGCAGCTCTTTGTGCTTTAATCCGTATTGGGGAATTGAATCGGGCCAGTATATATGATCCTTGAAAACCGGGTCAGCCTTTACTCCCAGAAGTTCTTTCAGCTCATCCATTACAAGGTTCAGCATTTCATCACCCTGCAGTTCTGCCAATTCGGGCTGCCTCCCTCCTCCTGTAAAGATGGTAAGCAGGTGATGATTTTCAGGTGCCCTGTTTTCAAAAAGTGTTGAAGTAAACAATCCGCCCAATATCTTCCTGTTTTCAACTTCAGGAATTAGAAAGCCAAAACCGTCCAGCGGATGCTCTATCGATTCTTTTTCAAACCCAAGCTGTATGATTGAAAGCGGCGGATGATCGACTTCTTTTATTCTGTTTAACTGCTGTTCATTTGCAGGCACCAAATCTCTTGTCCATTTATACAGCGGTACCGTCAGAATTACTTTTTCATATGGCCCGTTTTTTCCGCTTTCTGTTTCAATGTGCCATCCGGTTATTTCTCGTCGAATTACCAGAACTTCCTCGCTGATAATCTCATTATCTAACTTCTTTATAATTTGTTCTGGTAATTGAGTCAGGCCGTCTTTAAACGAAATTAACCGCCTTTTTACTTTATCCTCTGATTTTCTGTTTCGAAAAGCACGGCTTAATGCACCTGCAATTACAGAGCCGTTCTCCTCCTCAAGCTCTTTAAGTGCAGGAAAAGCATATTTTGCCGATAAATTTTCGGGCCGGCCGGCATAGATTCCGGCCACGAATGGATTGATGGCATAATCAAGCAGTTCTCTGCCGAACCTCTTCTCAAAAAAATCTGCCACAGACTGCCGGTCATCATTCGATCGCCCAACAAATGGTTCAGCAAACAGACGAAGTTTTGCTTTGGCTGAAAGCAACGGCGTAGTGAAAAACTTTACAGGCGAGCTCTCAAGCGGCACTAAATTTCCATCTTTTACGATAAATCTTTTCCGTGCATCCGGATTTGCTTCCCTGATCTCTTTCTTCAAACCAAGATCATACAGGAAATTTTCAACCTTTTTATCTTTCAGCAATAAAGTATTTGGGCCATATTCATAATGCCATTCTCCATTTTTAAATGATCGAACAGCCCCGCCCGGTTCACTTCTCCGTTCAAAAATGTCTGCTTTTATACCTTTTTTTTGAAGCTCATAAGCAGTTGTAAGACCCGTAATACCGGCACCAATAACTGCTACTTTATTGTTTTTCAATGACATAAATAGCGCTGAATTCAGTCTGAATATTATTTAGAGTTAGTCTAAATAAACCTTGCTTTCCCTTTTAAATGGCCTTAATTTAGATAAGTTCTAAATAAAGAATTTAAGGTTCTCATAAGAAGATAAAGTGAATCGAATGCTACGAAATAAATTACTAACACTTACTCTCTTATTCTCCCTTACCTCATTTAGTGCCGCAGCATTTCCCGGCACCAGCGATCCCGAACCTGAACCGGCTGTTGCGGATACCACTTTCCCTTTTGATAAGATTATTATGGAGCGTATCACCGTGGTGGGTACGCCTGTGTGGCAGTCTCGAATACCCGGAGCGGCAAGTTATATAACCGCCGAGCAGATGCAAACACACAGTTATACCGATGTAAACCGTATTCTTCGAAGTGTAAGCGGTGTAAACATCCAGGAAGAAGATGGCTTTGGGCTCAGGCCAAATATCGGCCTGCGCGGAGCCGGCGTGGAGCGCAGCACCAAAATAAATATTATGGAAGATGGTATTCTTGCCGCTCCTGCTCCCTACTCTGCTCCTGCGGCCTATTACTTTCCGAACATGGGGCGAATCAATTCTGTAGAAGTGCGTAAAGGTTCATCACAAATTAAATACGGCCCCAATACCACCGGGGGTGCCATTAACCTGATCTCAACACCGATACCTACAGAGTTTTCAGCAGCGGGCGAACTGAGTTATGGTGAAAGAAATGCAAACAAACTGTACGCCACCGTTGGCGACCGCAGCGAGCGATTCGGGTATATGGTGGAAGTATTACAAATGGGTGATGACGGATTTAAGCAGCTCGACGGCAGCGGCGATACCGGCTTTATTATTCGTGACATTACAGGCAAAATGATGTATCAGACCTCGAATGATGCTTCCGTATACCAGCGAATTGAGCTGAAAGCAGGCCTGCATACCGAAGTTTCTGATGAAACTTACCTTGGGTTGAGCCGTGATGATTTTGCAGCTACTCCACTGCGCAGATATGCCGCTTCACAAGCCGACCGGATTGATGTAGATCAAACTCAAATCTCGGTACGCCACTTTGCTCTCTTTTCCGATAATATTGACCTGACCACCACACTTTACAGGCAAGATATTACCCGGGCATGGTATAAACTGCATCAGCTAAACGGATCAGCAGCCGGAGTGAACACAACCAACCTTGGCACTATCTTGCAAAACCCACAGGCCAATGCCACAGAGTTTGCCTACCTGACCGGTGCAACCGACAGCCCCGATGATGCACTGATTGTACGTGATAATAACCGGGAGTATTATTCACAAGGTGTACAGTCTGTTCTGGGAGTAAACTTTGATATCGGCGATGCCTCGAACCAGCTCGAGATCGGAGTGCGCCTTCACCAGGACCAGGAAGACCGCTTCCAGTATGAAGACGGTTACCGGATGGAAAACGGCGAGATGGTGCTTACCAGCAGCGGCGTACCCGGAACACAGGCAAACCGTGTGGGTTCGGCCACCGCACTTTCCATATTTATCCAGGATGAGATTACTTTAGACCGCTTTACCTTTACACCGGGACTTCGATATGAGCATATCTGGTTTACCAACCGGAACTACGGCACGCAGGATCTTGAACGCACCGGATCAGACCTAAACAAAAATGAATATACCGTTGACCTGCTGATGCCGGGAATCGGGGCCACATACAATCTGACCGAAAACCTTACACTGATTACCGGCGTACACCGCGGATTTTCACCCCCAAGCCCGGGTTCATCGCCTGATACACGGCCAGAGCTGAGTGTAAACTACGAGCTCGGAGCCCGTTTTGCCAACTCGCTTGTTCAAACCGAACTGATCGGTTTCTACAATGACTACAGCAACCTGCTTGGATCAGATCTTGCCGCAGGCGGTGGAGCAGGCACAACAGCACAGTTTAATGCCGGCGAAGTGGAAGTGTTCGGAATTGAATTTTCAGCAAATACCGATATTGCCGCACTGCTGAATAACCAGGCTTTAGGCATACCATTCAGCGTTAATTACACATATACAAACGCCACGTTCCAGAACGATTTTGACAGCAGCTTTGGCCCCTGGGGAACCGTAACAAAAGGTGATGAAATACCATTTATCCCCCGACACCAGCTGAACACATCACTCGGTTTTATTTACAGTGATTACAGCCTGAACCTGAACACGATTTATTCACCGCAAATGCGCACACAAGCCGGAAGCGGATCGATTAATCCAGAGTTCAGCACCGACAGTTATTTCCTTGTTGACCTTAACACCGGGTATAAAATTCATTCAAACATTGATCTTTTTGTAAACATCCGGAACCTGTTTAATGAAACCTACATCGTTTCCGACAGGCCGCATGGTGTGCGTCCCGGCCTGCCCCGCACATTTACCGGCGGGCTGAAAGTACAGTTTTAAACATTAATCATACTATGACCATTTAAAAAGGCAGCCGGGAAAAGGTTGCCTTTTTTTATTTTCCATATCAGTTAGTACCTTCTGACGCATTATGAAAAAAGAGAAATTAAAGATTTCAATTTTAGGATGCGGCTGGCTCGGTTTACCGCTTGGAATATATTTAGCCAGAAGCGGATATATAGTGAAAGGCTCTACCACATCCACTGAAAAAATCAAAACGATTAAACAGTCTGAAATTGAACCTTACCTGTTAATGGTTCCTGATTCACTGAATAACCCGGAAAACAAAGAGTTCTGGAATTCAGACATTCTTTTCCTGAACCTCCCTCCCGGCAGAGGTAATAAAAACGTTGAAGAAACCTATCCCTGCCTTATAAAAACAGTTGCTGATAAAATTTCTGATTCATCTATTCAGTGGGTCATTTTTGCAAGCTCAACATCCGTGTATCCTGAAAATGGCGGGATTATGGTTGAAAATGATGTGGAAGAAAACAATTTCAGCAGGCCGTCGGGTGAAGCTGTTTACAGGGCTGAAAATGTTTTGAAAGAATATGAGAGCTTCGACTGCACAATAGTAAGATTCGGAGGACTATATGGTTACGACAGGCATCCGGTAAACTATCTTGCCGGAAGAAAAGAGTTAAAAGAACCGGAGAAACCTGTAAATCTGATTCACCAGGATGATTGTGTACGCATCATCTCTGAAATTATCGGACAGCAGAAAAAAAATGAAGTTTATAATGCAGTGTCTGATGGCCATCCGCCGCGAAGAACTTTTTACCAATCAGCCGCAGAACACTATGGACTTGAAGCGCCTGAGTTTCTTGAAAATGTTCCCTCCTCTAACCGGGTCATTTCAAATGAAAAGCTAAAAAAAGATCTGGATTATTTTTTCATCCACCCCAACCCAATGGATCATACTCCTTAAAACACTCTGCGAAACTCCGCGTACCATCAGCGCAACTCTGCGAGAACCCATTCCGCGTTATGTTTCTCGTCCCAAAGGGATCACTATGTGGCAGATGAACGCAGATTTAATCGCTGAGTTGCGCGGATGTTAAACCGTTGAGAAGGCGTATAATTCTTTAGCGATGTTGTAGCCGACGGAGATCTTCTCTCCTTCCACTTCGAGTGTTACCGGCCCTTCGAAAGGCTCTTTACCAAGCACCCGTATCTCAACCCCGGGAATCAAACCAAGTTTTTCAAGATACCGCAGAAACTCAGGGTCCTGGTTCTTTACCCTTCTGAGAATATGTTTCTGATCATCCTCAATTTCACTTACAGGCAGCAAAAGCAATTCCGGCATTTTACCATCCTTTGTCGGTATCGGGTCGCCGTGAGGATCAAATTTTGGGTTATCCAGGAGTTCCGAAATTTTATCCTCGAACTGTTCGGATATGTGATGCTCAAGCTTTTCAGCTTCATCATGCACCTCGTCCCACGAATAACCCATCATTTCTGTAAGATAAAGTTCGAGCAGCCGATGATGCCGGATCATTTCGAGCGCGATTTTTTTTCCCGGTTCGGTGAGGTTACTTCCATAGTAAGACTCATAGTTTACCAGACCCATTTCGGAAAGCCTTTTCACCATATTGGTAGCAGAAGCGTTGGCTACATTCATTTCCTTTGCGAGTTTGGTAGTGGAAACTCCTTCACCCTCTGACGCCGTTTCGAGCTTGTAGATTGCTTTCAGATAATCTTCAACAGAAGTGCTTCTGCTCATATTTGAGATCAGTGTTTACTTTAAAACTTATCTTTTCGAATTACGAAAATCTTCAAAAGATTGTTCTTTATAGATACCCGCACCTACAAACTCAAGCAGCAGAGAAAACATTTCAGCGGGAATAAGTCCCGGTTGTTTGCCCATCAGTTCGCCATCGGGCTGCATAAAATATGTGGTTGGCAGACTGGTGTTTTGAAGAAATGCTGAAAATTGCTTTTCTGTAAACTCTTGCCCCATATAATTGAGTTTATCGTCAGATTCTATATTGATTTTTACCAACACAAAATAATCGTTAATTGTATCGATCACCCTGGAATCGGTATACGTGTCGGAGTGCATTCTGCCGCAATATGGGCACCACTCGGCATAAACATCGATCAACACTTTTTTGCCCTTTTCTTCTGCAAGCTCAAGGGCATCTTGCAACGGGTATGAGGTTAATTGATTCTCCTGTGCTTTTGCAGTGAGTGAAACGGCTAAAGCCAGGGTAATTGTAAGTATATATTTGCATATATTTTTCATATCAGTGAAACTGTAAAATATACCAATTATTCCTTTTTTATAATAAGAATAGTCATGTCATCATGCTGACTT
>SLAU01000226.1 GCA_007126675.1 Balneolaceae bacterium | reverse complement strand
TTATTCCGGATTATGAACAGACTTTCAAAATAAGCAATATGTAAACCATTCGCTTAATACAAAATCAATAAAAAATGGAAACGCTTTTTCTGCTCAACTTATCAGCCAGCCTCTTTTTATGCGGATTGATCTGGGTAATCCAGCTGCTGCACTATCCTTTTTTTCATCATATCGAGAAGTCTGATTTTGCTCATCACCAGGCCACACACCGGTTCAGAATTTCACTAATCGTGATTCCCGCTATGCTTGTTGAACTCGGAAGTTCCTTTATATTGGCCTTCAGGGCCGATTTTGTGCAGCATCTGCATATTGCAGGATTAGTGATCGTTTTACTGATTTGGGCATCCACTTTCTTTCTGCAGGTTCCCCAGCATCAAAAAATTTCACAGGGATATGATGCGGAAGCAGTCGATAAACTTATTTCCGGAAATCGAATCAGAACCTTTCTCTGGAGTGCGAAATCGCTGCTTTCAATCTGGATCGCTGCCCTGATCTGGCTATAAAATGTGTGTGGAGTTTTCTGCAACTTTAGAGTTATCAACATATTATCCACAGATTTTATTTACATTTTAAAAAAAAGATTTATATTCACAGTCCCCATTTGGAAAACTGAATATGAAACAAATACCTGTACTTATTGCGGATAAGTTTGATATCAGCCGATCAGGAATATCAACAATCCTCGAAAATTCACCTGCTACTACTCTTATTGAGGCTGTAAAGTCAGCTGAAATGCTGGTATCGGTGTATGAATCCAATCCGTCTTCAATTTGTGTGATCTCAACAAATATTCAGGATTCCAATATTCATGACCTGATGAGTGAACTCAAAAAGGTGAATGATGATCCTAAAGTGATTGTCATTTCAAATACTGCAGATCTTTCTCACCTGAATCAGGCATTGAAAGCCGGGGTTAGCGGATACCTTACAAAAAATATCTCTTCGCGCGAACTGGTAGATTCGATTAAATCTGCTAAAAAAGGTGAACGTGCCTTTAGTAAATCGGTTTCAAAGCTGATTGTTGGCAAGTATGCTGATTTTACAAAGAAAGGAGCTTCGGTTGCCAAAACAATTACCAACAGAGAGAAAGAGATTCTGAACCTTATTGTGGATGGATACACCAGTGCGGAAATTGCTGAAATGCTCTATATCAGTCCGCGCACCGTTGAAACTCACCGTGCAAACCTGATGCAAAAACTGAAAATAAAAAATACTGCCGGCCTGGTTCGATACGCTCTCGAAGAGGGCAAAATGCTGTAAAACAGCAACTACGTATTTCTACGTAGTCAAATTACGAACTTATGCCTATTGCAGTCTGTCGCTGATAAAAGTATGTTTAGAGTGCAAATGGGGTAATAGCCGTCTGTAGATGATATTTAGCAGCTTCCTTTGAACGGGGAGCTGCTAATTTTTTATCTGCCAGCCAGTAAATTGTCATATCTTTTCTGAATCATTCTGCAAATTTCCCCGGGCTTTCCGCTGCCAATCTTTTTTCCGTCAATATTCACAACCGGCTGGATATCGGTTGTTGTGCCCGTAAAGAAGAGTTCGTCCAGTTCAAACAGTTCTGATTCATTAACCGGCTCAAGTTTAACAGGAATTGTTAATTCGTCTGCAATTTTTAATACGGCCTGACGCGTAATGCCATTTAAAATATAATTTGTAGCCGGATAGGTTCTAAGCACACCGCCTTTCACTCCAAAAATATTTGCATTCGGGCTTTCGGTTATCACTCCATCCCGAATCATCACCGCGCTGTTTACACCGGCCTCCGCAGCGCGCTGCTTTGCCATTGAGTTTGGCAGCAGGTTTACCGTTTTCAGATTACATCGAGCCCAGCGAACATCCGGAACCGTGATGGCATCCACTCCCCTTTCGTGGAGCCCGGTATGTGGTTTAAAACTCGCCGCGGAAAGATAAACGGTGGGCTGAACTTTTGGATCAGGATAAGTATGCGTTCGGGGCCAGGCAGCTCCGCGGGTAATCTGGATATAAACTGAAGCCTGGCCTTGGGTCAGATCATTTCTTTGAATCAGTTCTTTTGCAATGTTTAGAATCTCATTACGGATCTCACTGCTTAACTGTATGGATAGGCCGCGCAGCCCTTCATCCATTCGGGCCAGGTGTTCATCCGCCAAAACAAACCTGTCCTCAACCACGCGGATCACTTCATAGATTCCATCTCCAAACAAAAAACCGCGATCGGCTGCGGAGATCATCGCCTCTTCACGCGGTATAAATGAACCGTTAATATATACCTGCATTCTTAATCTGCCTCGTCAATTAGTGTAAAATTTATTGCAGTGAGTATAAGAAAGAATCGTAATGGATACGATTTAAACTTTCTGTTACTGAGCATACCCGGTGCCGAAACAAATGTTGCATCAAAACTGTTTTGGCAACAGGAAAAAGTATGAAATAACTATTGTAACAGAAGCAAAATACTGCCTATATTTAAAGTCTTGTAATTGAAATAAATAAGTATTGCCCGAGTGGCGGAATTGGTAGACGCGTGCGCTTCAGGTGCGTATGTCCTTACGGACGTGGAGGTTCAAGTCCTCTCTCGGGTAC
>SLAU01000190.1 GCA_007126675.1 Balneolaceae bacterium | reverse complement strand
CTTTTCTACACCGCTTTGCCCCGGTCGGACGCATGGCGCTCACTAACTATATCCTGCAAACTGTTATTTGTACAACCATTTTTTATGGCTACGGCCTGGGATTGATGGGAAGCTTCCCGCCCATTTTAATCCTGCCGCTTGCAATAATTATTTTTGTTGCACAGGTGTATGCAAGCGAATGGTACTTGGGGAAATTCAAAATGGGCCCGCTCGAAAAAGCATGGCGTATGGGAACCTATTTGAAGAAGGTGTAAAGTAGGTATTTTGATAGCAAAAGCCTGCCCTTTCACCTGACTTCAGCACTTTAATTCTCTATTATTTTAAGAGTATGACAATCAATAGGTTACAAGCCTTTAAAAGACATTCAAGATGCCCCAAATGCAATTTTAACTTGCTAATATTGGACAGCTCAACTTTGAAATAAATCTCTTCGGCTTTGAATCATAAGTTATCGCTCTTAGCTAATTCTTAGCTATATATCTCTCTGACACTTTTCATCGGGGAAAAGTGTCCAAAACCCGCCGGCTTGGATTTCTTCCGGTGGGGTTTTCCTCCGGCTATGCGATGTAAAAAACAATGGTCCATAACACCTTGAGATTTTTTAAGCTTCTCACCGGTATGTTTTTTACACCCATCGCACACGCCGGACAAAAAGCAAACACCACCTTCAGAAATCACGATGCCGGAATAGCTTTGTCCTTGGTAAAACTGTGAGCTTTAAAAAGAAAATACTCGGCCTCTGATTCGTGGAGGCGGTAAGCAGAGCGGGGCGACGGAGACGTTTTGATAAATCATACCGGTGATGAATGGTTCGCTTGGGAAAATAGTGATGGACCATTGATTTATCTGTCGAAGGAGAACCCCGCGATGGAGCCGCAGCGAATCAGCAACCCTGCCTTCCGAAGCTTCAGCGCAGGCAGGCTTGATCTTTTGCTTACTTTTGTATCAAGACAAAAGTAAGGGGATGTTTTAATCAAGCGAGAATTAAGAGTATTAGCTGAGAGCTAAATTCCTGGCTGGCTAGTCTCTTTGTTACTCTATTGCCTGTACGGCTACCAACAGCTCAAGCCAAAATTTAAATTAAGGTGTCCCAAGGCGGAAGCACTGGCACCTCAATAAATTTCAGAAAAAAATCAGGATCCTTTCGATGGTGCTATGATCATAATCATGCGCCTGCCTTCCATTGCCGGGGCAGACTCCACAGAACCTACATCTTCGAGCTCTTCAGCAAGATTTTTCAGAAGCTGTTCTCCCTGCTCGGTGTAAAGCATATCGCGCCCGCGAAACTGAACAGTCGCTTTTACTTTATCACCACCTTCCAAAAACTCCCTGGCGTGCCTTGTTTTAAATTCAAGATCGTGATCATCGGTTTGCGGACGAAATCGCAGCTCTTTAACCTGAACAGTATGCTGCTTTTTCTTGGCCTCTTTCTCTTTCTTCTTTTTTTCGTACATGAATTTCCCGAAGTCGATGATCTTGCACACCGGCGGATTTGCGTTGGGTGCTACTTCAACCAAATCCAGCTCATACTGGTCAGCTATTTCCAGTGCACGGTCAAGACTTACAATTTCATGTTCTTCATCCGGCTTTATGAGACGTACCTGATCTGCGCGAATTTCACGATTCACATTCGGTTTATCGTCGTCTCTTTTTCTTCTTATTGTTGGTCTGCGTCTTGCGATGGTTACCTCAATATTTAATTAACATTTGGCGGAAGTTCACGATTTTTAACTTCCTGTTCTATTTTACTAATAAATTCTGAGAGTGGAAACGTTCCAATGTCCCCATGTTTGTGTCTTCTTACGGATACAGTATCATCTGCCTCTTCATTTGTTCCCACTATAATCATATAAGGAATTTTTGAGGTTTCTGCATCCCGTATTTTTGCACCTATCTTTTCACTTCGGTGATCGGTTTCAACTCTTATTCCAATTTCTTCCAGCAGTTTGTGCACTTTATCGGCATAATCTGCCGTCTCATCAGACACCGGCAGCACCGATACTTGCTGGGGCGAAAGCCACAATGGAAAATCTCCGGCAAAGTGTTCAATCAAAATACTTACAAAACGCTCCATAGATCCAAAAGGAGCTCTGTGAATGATAACCGGCCTGTGCCTTTCATTATCTGAGCCTACATAGGTCAAATCAAACCGTTCCGGCATCACGTAATCAACCTGAACTGTGCCAAGCTGCCATTTTCTGCCGATAGCATCCCGGATTATGAAATCGATTTTGGGGCCATAAAAACTGGCTTCGCCTTTAACGATCTTATAGTCGAGCCCCATTTCGTCGGCCACTTCCTTAATTTCTTTTTGTGCGCGTTCCCAATATTCAGCATCACCGCCATACTTATCCTCGTTCTCGTCCCGATAGGAGAGGCGGATATCCACAGGCATGCCAAATGTGTTGAAAACAAACTGGGTGAGGTCTATCGTATGTTTAATTTCATCTTTGAGCTGATCGTGTGTGCAATAAATATGAGCATCATCCTGTGTAAAGCCCCGTACGCGTGATAGCCCGTTTAATTCTCCGGATTGTTCATAACGGTAAACCGTTCCGAATTCAGCCAGCCT
>SLAU01000001.1 GCA_007126675.1 Balneolaceae bacterium | reverse complement strand
CCTTCGTTTTGGTTTTAGGTTTTAGATCAACCCAAAAGATCGGACAAGGAGACCTTTTTTTGTAGCCACCCACCGGTGGGTGGCTGCAATTGCCTCAGACACACAAATGTGGACAGTACTTCGCACTTGTTCGCTGAACGCGAACTGTGCTTCTTTGCATAGAAGGGGAACTCCTGAAGAAATTCAATATTCGATTTTAATTACGAGCTTCAAACTAATTTCGAAGTCACCCCCTCTCTGTCGGGACAGAGAGGGGGCCGGGGGGTGAGTCCAACCCCTAATACATTTCCCTACTTAAATCTCATATTTACATCTATTCCCTTCACTCTTGCTAATTCATACCTTCCCGTATAACAGGAGCTCCAACTATTATCAATACTAAACGGAGAAAGTCATGATCTCTTCAGCTAAACGTATTCTCGTACCCGTCGACTTTTCTGATTGCTCAAAAAACGCCCTGCATTATGCAGCATTTATTGCAGAGAAGCTGGGGGCAAAAATTATTCTGCTGCATGCTCTTGAACCGCCTTTCAACTTTCCGGCACATATCGATGGTGCACTGGATTACCTGAAGAAAAATGCTCACAAGCATCTCGAAAGAATGATCGATGAACTTGAAAGCTCCGTCGAATCAAAACAGTTGAAAATTGAAAAAGAACTTGTCATCGGCAAAACAGTCACAGAAATCATCCGGTGGATTAAAAGTGAAGAGCCTGATCTTGTTATTACAGGCAGCGGAACAGAAATGAGAGGCCGCAAGATGATATTCGGAAGTGTATCCACCGACATGCTGCTTAAATCTCCGGTTCCTGTACTAACAGTTCCGGAAAATTTTGCAATCGGAGATTTCAAGAAGATCCTGTTTACTACAAACTATAAACGAAATGATCTCGAAAATCTGAAATCCGTTTCTGACTTCGCAAAAGAATTTGACGGTTCTGTTCAAATCGTGCACGTATCGATTAAGGATGATCTCGAATCACAAATTAAATTCAGAGGGTTTAAAGATCTGATTAGTGAAGAAAAAGATCTGAAAAACACAGATTTCAAACTGATTATCGACAGTGACCCGTTTGATGCTATTTCGGAACTGGTTGATAAAGAAGGTGCATCCATGATTGTCCTGAACCGATATAGCAAAAATGTATTTGAAAAGCTGCTGTATAAAGATCATACAAAACAATTGGGAGTTTATGCGAAAACACCAATGCTGGTGATTCCTTCTAAATAAAATAATTTAGCCGGTTTTTTCAGGGATTAAACCAAGCCGGTTGCATTCGTCCAGTATCATTTCGGTCATGTCGCTCTTAAAAAGAAACTCATACCGGATATCCACAACGTATGCTTTTACCCTTAGTTTAACCACAAACTGCCTGTCTTGCATTTCATTCAGCACAATTACATCAACCGGCTTATTTAGATATGTATAAGATGAGGCATAAACAGCTCTGAAGGCGATATCTTTTACCCTCTTTACATCCACGCTGGCCGGCAGAAAAATCTCCGCAACCACCTGACAATCCAGCGCACTGCTGTTTGCGTTCGAAACCGCGCGGTTCATGAGCTCAGCATTAGGAATAGAAACCACCGAATCATCTGGTGTTACCACTCTGCTTGAACGCAGCCCGATACTCAGTACTTCCCCGTAGTGATCCCCAACCTGAATTTTATCCCCCACCTGAAACGGCCTGTCGAGAATAATCATAATTCCGCCAAAAATATTTCGCAATATGTCTTGTGATGCAAAACCAACCGCAATACCGATTGAAGCGGCAATGGTGATAATCGTTTCAATCGGCGGTTCAATTATGCCGGCAATTACTACATAGATTGCGATAGACCAAATTATTATTCTGCTGATCGGTGCAAGGCGTTTGATGAACAGCCGGTAATCGGTCGCTTTTTCCGACAGGTTATCAATAATAATTGTCAGATATTTATTGATTAAGTAGGTAATAAACAGCAGAAACAGCGAGTAGAAAATCTTACTGAAGGATATCAACTCTCTTAATTGAGCGATTTCGCTTCTCAGTTCTTCATCTTCGCTAAGCTCTTCTTCCTCATCCTCCGCTTCGCCTTCTTCCTGGCTATTATTTTCGTCATCATTGCCATTTTCAAGAACAACAGTATCCTGCACGGTAATAGTGAATTCAGCGGAAAGCTTGTTAAACCCGATATAACTATCACCGGCGTTCGCGTAAAGTCCGCTAAACAGAATAAAAAGTGATATTGAAAGAATAGTTAAAAATCTCATGGCCAGTTAGTGTATGATGTTTCTTCGTTTCAGTAAGCGAATCACCTGTCGATATACCAGGTGGTTCATCAGATATCCGTCATCGGTTTTTACGAGAATGCCTTTGCTTTTCAGCCTGTTGAGCATCAGATTGCTTGTCTGCGAACTCTGATGCAGGGCCAGTGCAACCTCATCGGTCGTCAGCCTGTCATGAATAACAAATGCAGCAAGTGTAAATAAAACGTTTCGCGAGGGAATCTCCAGTTTGTCTACATCAGCAATTTCAAGCGGCTTAATGTTGAATACATTTTCATCAAAACTTTCGATTGATTGCAGCCAAAAAATAATCGCAATGGACAAATTTCCTTCTGAAATGTTAGACAGGCGCGTAAAGTAGTTCTCTCTCAGATATTCCTGTGTTTTTTCCTCATCATCAATAATTTTTCTGAGCGCCCGGCTTTTCTTCAATGCCTGGCTCGCTTCAAACTTCAGCGCATATCCAGTGGCTCTGTGGCGTGTCATTATCGCCCTTTCAATCTCTTCTTTGTTCAGGCTGTCAGCTTCAGTAATGTGAGAGAAATACTGGTCAGCTCCGCTCATCTTTTCAAAAAACTTCCATGAATATCGTGAAGTGGTCACCAGCCAGAACAGATTTTCTTTAGTTGATGACATCAAAGACCAAAAACTCTCCAGTGCTTCAAAACCATGAAGGTTTCGTACATAGGCATTGTGAAGGTTTTCAACAATAAAAATCTCCCTTTTTTTTCTGTTGTTGATCTTATCTGTAATTTCTTCAATGGATGATGCTTCGTTCAGATTCAGGGCTTTGCAAACCTGCTCTGTTAATTTTTCATTTGTATAGAAAGTTTGATCGAACCGAAGGCGGTTAACTTTATACCCGGTTTTATTGAACGTGTTTTTTATTAAAAGCTGAATCGCAGTTGATTTGCCACTTCCTTTTTCCCCAACTATCAGTGCATTTGCATCCAGGTTGTTCTCCCAGTCTTTGAGCGAATTACCTATCGAATTAACAAGCCCCTTCGGCGGTATATAAAAGCGTTCATCGATTTCAAATTGATCATCAAACAGCCGTTTATAAATAAATGGCAGATCTACTTCAATCACCGCCTTTGCCAGATATTCTGCAAGGCTTCGTTTTTCAGAAGTGCTAAGTGCAGATTCATCCTTAAAGCCAAGAAAGAGCGCTGTTTTGCCCCACCATTTTTCAATTTTTTTGGATGAAAAACGCCACAGAAGTTCTACTTGTTCAGCAAATTTTGCCCATTTTTTTACAAAAGCGGACTTCCAGTCGGTTGCTGTTTGCTTTACCTGAAGCGCTTTATCCTTCAGCTCAAACATATCATAATCACGCTTCAGCATAGTTTCAGCAAGCTGATTCAGTGTTTGAGGCAGATCTGATTTAACTACTTTTTCATATTCATTTTGCTTCTCACGAACGGTTTTAATCGATTTCTCGAACATAATAATTGCCCTTTGAATACCACCGTGTGCTATTTCAAACGGGCTTTCCTGCTCATCATCCACAGCTTTAGATTCAAGCGCTGCCATCAGGTTCACATCCACAATCTGTATCGTTTCCTCCACTTCTGCTGCCATATCAGATATAAACTGATCAAACTTTAATCCGGCCGGTCTCAATTTTTTGATCGCTTTTTCTGTGATAAACCGTGAGGCCAGCGATCTCCACTGTAATTCATCAAACTTTACTTTGGGATTTGGCAGCTCCACTTGCCGTTCTTCCGCAAGCTTCATCGTTTCCGAAAAACGGATAAGCTCCAACTGCATATCTCCAGTAATATTTTGTATTCGGGCAATTACCTGCTGCTGTTCTTGATGTTGGCGCATTGGAGACAGAATTGCCTCTTTCACATCCTTTTCGAGCCTTTCACGAATCGTTCCGATCAGTTTTTTTGACAGATTTTTAGATTTACTCTGCTCAAGTTCTTTTGCGATCTGTTTTGCAGAACTTACTCCATTCTCCATCGGAACATATCCGTAATCCCTGAAGTATCTGTGGGTTTCCTGCAAGATCTTTTCCTGCACATCAGAAATAATCAGCCCGTACTGCGCTATTTCATTTTGAACCTTCAGATCGGCAATCTGGCTCTCAAGGAAAATATTCCAGGTTTCTTCCACTTCTCTGTTTCGGGCTTCGATTTTATCGGTCAGCTCACCGAAACGGGAAAAAGTAAACACCGGTTTTTTACTTTCAATAGTACCTGCGCGCTCTCCCTTTTCAGTAAAGCGTTCTTTCAGATCACTGATCTCCTCTTCAAATCTGCGGTTTTCAAAAATCTCTTCGCTTTCAACTCTTTTTATCGCAAGTTCAAGATGTTTTTCAAAATCATTGATTACCGCCACCTCAAATTTTTCAGCAGTTTTATCCTGGCCTTTAGCATCTGGTTTAGCTTCCGGGTTCTCTTTTTCAAGAAACAGATCCAGAATTTCTGAGATATCTTTGAATGACTCTGAAAGCCAAATCTCAAGCCACCGTGTATCTTTTAAAAATTCTTCAGTCAGTAAATCCCGGAACGGAATATTTTGTTGGCGAGGTTTTTTCTGAAATGCGCGGCCCAGGCTCTTTACTTTCTTCAGAACCTGAACCCGGATGGAATCATCTGCCTGGGATTCATACCTCTCAGCAGGCTGATCCTCTTTAATATTTTCGGGAGTTGATGATATCTTTTGCTTCAACTGGTCTAAAATAAAGCGAACATAGGTTGTTTCTGCACCCGATTTTAATGCTTCTTTAAGTGAAGGCAGCTTTTCTCTAACCAATTGAATCGATACCTCATAACTTCCCTCCTCCCCTTTGCGGCTTATCAGTTCTTTGTACACCTCTTTCAGCCACTGTTCAAACGGTTTCTGAATATGCGAGTTCGCACTCTTGACGAGTTCTGGCAGCTCAGATTCAAAAAACTTCTCCGCTTCAGCTTTTAATACTGAATATGATTTTTTTTCTTCTGTCATTAGTTTCTTATCAGATCAGTTAGCAATACTTATGCATAATAGTACAAAAGTTCGTGCAAAATCTGGCATCTCTTATTGAAGATCCTTTCATATAATAATCAGCCAATCAAAACTTAAAATTTTTTCCGTAAGCTACTGCTGCACTGAATCTGATTTCATCATCACAGAAAATTTGTACATTACAAGGTAATGACACACATGGGTTTGATGGCTAACTTAAAATAATAACTACAATAAGCGGGGTATTTAAATGAAAGCAGACATCTTTTGGCGAACAGTTATTTGCGGATTTATAGCTACGTTTGTAATGACAATGATTGCATTTATTCAAGGCGGACTAGGTCTTCCAACCATTGACATAGGGCACATTTTAAAAGAAAGCTTTAACAACGTCCATGAAGCTGAAGTTTACAATATGGTTTGGGGCAACATTGCTTATTACATCGGTGGAATTTTAATGGCTCTAATCTGGGTTGTTTACTTGCAAAGTGTAATTCCGGGCAACTGGATTATTCAGGGTGTGATCTACGGTGTTATCATTTCAATCGTTGCAGGCTTGGTTGTTGCTCCGCTGGTATCACTTGCAGCCGGTGACTCATTTGGAATTTTTTATACTGATACATGGATGCCGGGACGTGTACTTTTAGCCGGATTTATCATGCACATCGGTTTTGGTCTGGCCCTGACCCAGTGCCTGAAAGTGGCCGGTGTAAACGGACAATCTGTTTAGTATTTTAACCATAAATACTTAACAGTTTGAAGATTATCTAACTAACTATGAAGACAGCTTTGATAACAGGTGCATCGAGCGGGATCGGGCTTGAAATGGCCCATATTTTCGCCCGTGATGGACATGATCTCGTTCTGACTGCAAGACGCGAAGAACGCCTTAAGATTTTAAAAAATGAACTGGAAAATAATCATGGTATCAACGTTCGAATTTTTCCGGCAGATCTTTCAGAAAAGGATGTCCCTGAAAAAATCTATGAGTATCTGAATTCCGAGTCTATTGAGTTAGATTATCTGATCAACAATGCCGGAATCGGGGATTACGGGTTTTTTCATGAGTCTGACTGGAATACGATCGGAACCATGATCGATCTGAATATCAGATCACTCACACATCTTACCCGACTGTTTCTGCCCGATATGATTAAGAAAAAGCGGGCGTACATAATGAATGTGGCATCAACCGCTGCTTTTCAGCCCGGCCCGCTGATGAGTGTTTATTACGCTTCAAAACATTATGTACTGGCATTTAGTGAAGCGATTGCAAATGAACTGAACGGCACAGGCGTAACTGTTACCACGCTATGCCCCGGCCCTACCGAATCGGAATTTCAGGAAAAAGCAAATATGGAGAAATCTAAACTGTTTGACCGCTTTCCTGTAGCTACCTCCGATGAAGTTGCCAATTATGGTTATAAGGCCATGCACAAAGGAAAACGTGTTGCTATTTACGGTATAACCAATAAGCCATTACCAAAAATTGTGGGTCTGTTTCCGAGAAAATTTGTGACTGCAGTGGTTCGAAAAATCCAGGAAAGAAAATAGATCAGCGTCAATATCAGAAACATTTAACCGTTAAACAGCTAAATAACAGTAAACATAATTAAATAAGAGACTCATGGTCCGATATTCTGTTGTTATAAAGCTGATGATATTTCTTTTTATTGCTGCATGCGCAGACGACACTGCTGTACAACCGCCTACAGAGCAGGAGCGCCAAAGAGTTTTAAATGACATTGAACAGGTCGCCATTCAGATTAATGATTTAGTGGGTGATGCCACCGCAGAAAATATTGAACAATGCGAAATGCTACCTATCGGGGCAAAACCATGTGGAGGTCCCTGGGCTTATCTGATTTTTTCTACTGCAGAAGTTGAAAAAGAAACACTCGAAACCTTAGTCGAAACTTATACGGAGCTGGATGATCAGCGAAACCGGATGTTTGGGCTAGTGTCAGACTGTGCATATGTAGGCCCGCCGGAATTAAGTTTTGAGGATAACAAATGCCGGGGAATTAGTGCCGGTGCATGGAATCCGGGCGATATTCTTGGAGTAAATAATATTGATGATGATTAGTTTAACCTCTTTATCACTTTTACTATTACTTTCAACTTTTGGAGATATGGAAAAACCCGGGCCGGATTTGCAGGATAAATCGATTGAAGAGATTGCCATACTGATTAATCATGAGGTTGGCAATGCTGAAGCTGATGACGTCGGCCAGTGCAACATCATACCTATCGGAGTTAAACCGGCCGGCGGCCCGTGGGGATTTTTGGTTTACTCATCAAAAAATACCGACACAGAATATCTCAAAACACTTGTTGAACGCTATAATGAATTAGACTCTGAGAGAAATATTGAAGAAGGCGGATTGTCGACCGGCGACTATGCACTTGAGCCTGAATTGGAGATTGTTCGGGGTGAATGCCGCGGCGTTGGCCTTTATGCATGGAATCCCGGTTATATCCTCGAGTTTAATGATATAAAGATCCGATAAGTAACCTGCACACACTAACCAGCATCTAAAAAATCTAAAATGGCACTCATCAAAACTAAGCTGAAGAATTCCGTTTTAACAATCACCCTCAACAGGCCGGAAAAGTATAACTCCTTCACTGAACCAATGGCTTTTGAATTGCAGGAAGAGATGGATAAAGCTAAATCTGATGATGTACGGGCCGTAATTTTAAATGCCGGTGGCAAGGCATTTTGTGCAGGCCAGGATCTGCCCGAGGTGGTTGAACGTGCTAAACAAAAAAACTATGAGCTGGCCGATACTGTAAAAGCCACGTACAACCCGATTATTCTCGGAATCCGAAATCTCGAAAAGCCTGTTATTTGTGCAGTTCAGGGTACTGCTGCAGGTGCAGGTGCCAATATCGCCTTTGCCTGTGATATTACTGTCGCTTCCGTTGATGCGGTTTTTGTACAAGCATTCAGTAAAATCGGTTTAATCCCTGATAGTGGCGGCACCTATTTTTTACCACGGTTAGCAGGGATTGCACGAACCAATGCTCTTTATCTGCTTGATGAAAAATTATCGGCACAAAAAGCTGTAGAATACGGATTGATTTACAAAGCGGTTGAACATGAAAAACTGGAGGAAGAAGTAAATGCAATAGCCTCCAAACTTGCTAAAATGCCGACTGCCGGATTTGGGCTTTATAAGAAAGCGCTCAACCAATCATTCAGCAATAACCTTGAGCAGCAGCTTAAACTGGAAGCAAAACTGCAATCAGAGGCGGGACAAACGGACGATTACAACGAAGGTGTAAGCGCATTTCTCGAAAAAAGAAAGCCTGAGTATTCTGGAAAGTGAATGCTGGAAGACCGGTTTACAAATATTCCGATCGTTTCTGTTTCATTCCAGTTAATAAGGTAGTATGGGTTTCAGTTGCTATAATGCATGCTTTGTGTTGTCTCTGGACTTTTAGTTCTTAGCCGCCCTTCACTAGAAGATTTCGCTATCGCGGGGAAAAGATGAGCTCGACTTCGACCCGACAAAAAGCGTCGGGCCTACGCCTGTCTGCCGACGAGGCAGGCTCGAAATGACAGGGTTCGAGTGGACTAACAAGGCCGGGGCGGGCAGCAGTGGCTGCTCGCCCCGGCCTTGTTTTTTCTTTACACGTGAATTGTCATTTCGACCGGAGTGCAGGTGGTGCTTTTCCACCGAAACGGAGTGGAGAAATCTCCTGATGACTGGCCAACAAAGAAAAAATTACTTTGGTTATCGATTAGTTTTTCCTCTATTGTCAAAAATAATCTAACAGCGATTTCAAGATATTAAGATGGTTTCCGCTCCATTGGAGATCCAATAAATAATTGATTTTTAGAAATATAGGACTCTGCCCCATGCTATTGCTTATGTCCCGTTGGGACTATTTGTTTCAAGGTGATTTTGTTATAGAGTAACATTCATTCTTAAGTTCTTTTGGGGAATTGACATTTACCCGAATTCCCACCAGGAGTATCAACATTTGGAATAATTCAGATACATTTCATCACACTTGGTTTTGCCTGCGTATTGCTTATTTTTGGAGCGCTAACCAAATCATCAAATTTCTGCCATGAGTCTTGATAAAAATTCAGTTATTGGAGTTGTGGGTGCCGGTACAATGGGAACAGGCATTGCCCAAATCGCGTCCACCTTTAATCACACCGTTTACATTTATGATGCATATCCTGAACAGTTAAAGAAATCTGAAGAGAGTCTGGTTAAAATTCTCCAGAGACAGGTTGAAAAAAAGAGAATGAGCCAGGATAAGGTTGACGGTATTTTATCCCGCATCCATTTTGTTGATCATCTAAGTGATTTTAAAGAATGCGGAATCGTTATTGAGGCAATTATTGAAGATCTGCAAACCAAAAAAGATCAGTTCGCCCGCCTCGAGGCAATCGTACCCAAAACATGCATTTTGGCAACAAACACCTCTTCCCTCTCCATTGCATCTATTTCGGCAGCTTTGAAAAAGCCAGGACGCTTCTTAGGAGTTCACTTTTTTAATCCCGCTCCACTGATGAAACTTGTTGAAATCATCCCGGGAATACCTACCGAACAGTCAACTGTTGATGCTGCACGATCATTAATTGATGAGTGGGAAAAAGTTACTGTATTGGCAAAAGATACCCCGGGCTTTATAGTGAACAGGGTTGCAAGGCCGTTTTATGGTGAGGCTCTCAGAATTTATGAAGAAGGTATTGCCGATGCGGCAACTATCGATTGGGCAATGAAAGAGCTGGGCGGTTTCAGAATGGGGCCCTTTGAGCTGATGGACCTCAT
>SLAU01000120.1 GCA_007126675.1 Balneolaceae bacterium | reverse complement strand
TACAATATCTGATGAAGTTTTAGCAGTTATTGAAAACCCTGAGCTGTGAGTTCAACCACTGATTTCATCAGATCTGATCCATTCTGTTATTTTAAATGCATCAGTTTGCGTGATTGTGTAATGTTTCCTGCCGCTATCCGATAGATGTAAACACCACTGGCAAGGCCTGATGCATCGAACCGTATATCTTGGAGACCGGGCGGCTGTATTTCATTTATCAAAACGGCTACAAGGCGGCCTTGAATGTCATAAACTTCAAGCAGAATATCACTCTCTTCAGATAAATAATAGCTTATTACTGTTGAAGTATTGAAAGGGTTCGGAAAATTCTGAAGTAATTCAATTCCACGTTCAGGGCACTGCCCCCATTGCGGTAGATGTTCCGGATCCAGCGGACTGTTTTGGCTAAAAAGAAACGGTTCTTCACTGATATTCGTAACACACCAATTACTTAAATTCCGAAAAAAACTACCGGCATCACGGAACATACCGTTCATGTCTGTCACAC
Organism: Balneolaceae bacterium; assembly: GCA_007126675.1. Classification (GTDB taxonomy): domain Bacteria; phylum Bacteroidota; class Rhodothermia; order Balneolales; family Balneolaceae; genus SLAU01. Next base: position 9,536 of record SLAU01000120.1, on the reverse strand, counting down.
TGCTGACATCCCAAAAACGAATATCCCCGTTAAATTTATCAGCAGACCAGAACATATTCGACATATTTGTGACATTGCTCACATCCCAATTTCCTATGTTACCATTAAAACTGGATGCACTCTGAAACATTCTATGCATATCCGTGACACTGCTTACATCCCACTCTGAAAGAGACTGATTGAATCTCCTGGCAGATCGAAACATCCTTCCCATATTAATAACACTGCTCACATTCCATCCGCTGATATCCTGATTAAACGAAACTGCAATCTCAAACATGGATCTCATATTGGTTACATTACTTACATTCCAGCTGCTTATATCACGATCAAAGTTTCTTGCGCGTAAAAACATAGATCCCATGTTATTTACGTTTCTAACATCCCAATTTCCTATATCACGGTTAAAAGCCTCGACCTCCTCAAACATGGCTGCCATCGTTGTTACACTGCTTACATCCCAATGTGTAATGTCTTCATTAAAATCATTCTGATATGCAAACATTCTGCTCATGTCTCTTATTCCGCTCGTACATGTTGCAGCAGCATTTTCAACTGTTATCTGATCACTTGTCCTTTTCGTATACTCAACTCCATTATTTTCACCGGATTCCCCTATCTCCGCTTCATCACAAATAACAGTGACACCGTTTTGGTGCAGGTAAAAATTACTTTGCTCTTGCGCCTGTAACTTAGATGTAAAGATTAGAATCGAAATTAAACATAGAGTAAATACAGCCGCAAGAAGCTGATAATGAATCCGGCCCGTATGTGTTGAATGTTGGATAGAAACGTTGTTTTCAAATTTTGTATTAGACATAATTTTGAGCAAAAAAAAATTGTCTGAATTTGATGCTGTTTGATATGAAATTAAACATAATTATCTGACCGCAAAATATATTCTGTAGATTAGCAAGAAATTCAAAAGATGTCGATCAGCTTATAATAACCATAAAATAATTCTTGTTAAAGTACATCAAACTATTCTATTGCAGTAATTTATAGTATTTATATAAAGAATTTCTGAGAGGTCAGCTATAGAGTCCAGCTCAACCCATTCAACAGATTCGTGTATCCCTCCGCCTCTCGGACCAATGATCACAGTTTCGATTCCCGACTCTCCGAAAATGGCAGAATCTTCCCACCATGTGTGGCCTGTATACCCGGTGAATTCCCCGAGCACTTTTTCTGATGCATTTTTCAGATCGGTCACAATCTGTTTGCTTTGATCTATTTCATAAGGTTCACGCCACAGAACAGTCTGAACCGTTGCTTTAAAATCCGTGTCGGCACTCAAAATCTTTTTGATAATTTGGTTCAGTTCCTGAATAACCGCCTCTTCGGTTTCGCCCGGAATGGTTCGCCTCTCTACTTCAGCTATACATTCATTTGCATAGATAAATAAACTGTTACCACCCTTAACCAGCGGAACATGGACAGATGCCGATCCGCAAAGTTTATGCTTTTTCTGATTCGGTAATTGTTTTGAAAGTGCATCAATTTCTGAAAGAAAAAGACCCATTTTTGAATTGGCATCCACGCCAAGATGATGGTTCCCGCCATGTGCCGTTTTTCCCTCCGTTACAATTTTAAAGACCCCGAAACCACGATGTGCGAGGCAGATCTGCAAATCAGTCGGTTCTGTTACTATGCAGGCATCAGCATTATATTTTTCAACAAATCGTTTCGCACCCATGCTTTCATACTCTTCATCAGCTACAAAAGAAAGTATCAGATCTCCCTCCATGTCAATTTTTTCATCCACAATTTTTTTAGCCGTTCCAAGAATCGCAGCTATGCTCCCTTTCATATCATACGAACCGCGCCCGTATAGTTTACCATCTTTGATAGTGCCGGAAAACGGATTATCCATACCGGCAACCCCAACTGTATCTGTATGAGCATTCAGAATCAAAGACTTTCCATTTCCTGAACCGGGAATCTTTGCCGTTACATTTACGCGGCCGGGTTCTATTTCATCAACCTCATAAGTGATGCCAAGCTGATCAAGAATATCACCGATACATTTCGAAATCTCCTTTTCTCCCCCACCTGATTCTTCCAGCGACGGATTCACGGAATTGATCTGAACCAGTTTCTGAAGAGTCTTCGTAATGAAAGTTTTGTCCGGCATAAATGTTTGCAGCGATTGTTTCTGTTTGATGAATTAAATCAATCTGAGTACGACATAAAAATATTGGAATAAAAGTAACTTTGTTCTAATAGGGCGTCTTCCCGGACGCATATCCGGAATCTCCAGTCTAAATCAACGGCAGGAGATCCCGGATCTTCGCTATCGCTGCGTCCGGGATGACGAAATTTTTATAAGTTATCAAACACCAATCATCCATTTGGAACAATTAAAGACTGTTCTCCCAAATTCTTATATAGAACTGACTTTAAACCAGCTTTAAAGCCTGTTCCAGATCTTCGATCAGGTCTTCAGCATTTTCGATGCCCGCTGAGTACCGGATCAGAGTTTCAGGTATTCCAAGCTGCTTTCGCTGCTCTTCGGTGAGTTCTACATGACTGGTAGTTCTCGGAGGTCCCGCAAGTGTGCTGACCGAACCCAGGCTTGCAGCCAGATGTACAAGGTTCAGATTCTGCAAAAACGTTTTCACTGAATCGTAATCGCCTTTTAACGAAAAACTCAGAACACCCCCGAATCCGCTCATCTGTTTTTTAGCGATTTCGTGGCCCTGGTGATCTTCAAGCCCGGGATAAAAAACCTCACTCACCTTCGGGTGGTTTTTCAAAAAACGGGCAATGGCCATCGCATTTTCATTTTGCCGCTGCACGCGCAGCTCAACTGTTTTCATCCCGCGTATAACCATGTAGGCCGTTTCAGGATGCAGGCTGGCACCGTTTATTTCTCTGTATCTAAATATCTCATCCACAAGATCTTTACTTCCGCACAGAAGGCCACAAAGGGTATCAGAATGTCCGTTCAAAAATTTAGTTGCACTATGAACTACAAGATCAATTCCCAAATCCAGCGGATTTTGATTGATGGGTGATGCAAACGTATTATCCGTCATAGTAACCGCTCCGGCTTTTTTAGCAGCTTGTGCAAGCCTTTCCAGATCCAGAATTTTGAGAGTAGGGTTTGTAGGTGTTTCGAGGTAAACAAGATCGCAACCTTTGGCAATCTCTGCTTCAATCTGTTCGTGGTCTGTAGTATCGCAAAGTGTAACTTCCACATTGATCTTTGGCAGGTATTCTAAAAAAATCCGGCTTGTTCCGCCGTAGGTATCTTTGATCGAAACTACCCTGTCGCCCGGCTTTAAAAGTGCAAATAAAGTGTTACTGATTGCCGCCATGCCGGATGCAAACGATGTAGCCGCTTCGGCTTGTTCGAGAACCCGGATCTTTTCTTCGAGCACCTGAACTGTCGGGTTAGTGTTGCGGCTGTAGATATCACCCTTCTTGTTTCCCTTGGCAATTTCATACCACTCATCAATATCCTTGTACGCAAATGTTACGGTATTGATTACAGGAACCGTGTGGCTGCCATACGGAAACAGATCCAATTCCCCTGCCCAAACGGACGCTGTTCCCGGTTTACGCTTCGAAATATCCATAAAAAATTCTGTTGGTTTAGTTTGAATTTTATGACAAAACAAGTAACAGTTATGGATTGTTAGGTGCAAGGGGAATTTGGACTCACCCCTTGTTCCCCTCTCTACTCACTCCGTTCGCATAGAGGGGAGACTCCTGAATAAATTCAATATTCGATTTTAATTGCGAGCTTCAAACTAATTTCGAAGTCACCCCCTCTTTATCGCGATAGAGAGGGGCCGGGCCTGCCTGCGCTGAAGCTTCGGAAGGCAAGGGTGAGTCCGGGCAAATTGGCGGTGAGCAACAAAACACAATTCCCGGCAAAATCATAACAACTTGACGATATTATCAAAAAACCGGCGCATCCAATTTCGCGTTTTGTATAGCCATCAGCCGCACCGTTCTTTTTATACCGTAATCATAAATACAGAATCGTGCTTCATATTCGGGATTACCTCACTTTATGAGTGTCATCTGTAATGTTTGATTAAAATCTCCTGCCTGGATGCGATAGATGTATACACCACTGGCTAACCTGCTTGCATCGAAGGTTACCTCGTGCCATCCGGCGGATTGCTGCTCATTCACCAGTGTGGCTACGCGCTGACCAATCATGTTATACACTTCCAGCTGTACATCTGCCGCTTCAGGTAGTGCGTATCTGATCTGTGTGGCAGGGTTAAATGGATTCGGATAATTCTGGCGTAATTCAAAATCTGCAGGAGTTTCGTCCTGTGCAATAGAAGTTGTCATCTCTCCGCTTAGTACTGCAAAAACTGAAAACTCCGTGATACCGGTCGCATACACCAGCTGCTCTTCGGTGTCCACTCCCGAATCAAATCCTTCATCCATCGACGAGGTCCAGTTGTTATCATGGTATCTCCAAACAGAAAGTTCTTCCTCCTCCAATCCGTCAATATCGGAATCGGTGTAGTGGTAGTGCAGGAAGTCAACTTCTGCACTGCCCGATTCGGCTAAAATCTCCAGGCTAAACCCTGCAGGATCGGTATTCTCAGGGTAATTCTCCGGCTCATCCGCTTCGTTGATGATCACACCTACCGCATCGGCAGATATCAGTGAGTTGCCTACCTGCACAAAACGGATCTCGTTACCTGCTGACTGGTCGCGCATTTCGATGCCGGTTGCATTATTCCGCAGTTCCGTGTTTTCCAGCAGATTCCCGGCAGCTTCACCCCAGAAACGAACGGCTGATTCGGTTGTATTCTGAATCAAACTCTCCTCAACGGTATTCTCATCACCGCCGATAGAAACTCCGCCGGTTCCGCTATCCAGATCAAGGTTACTGAACTGGTTTCCGCTGTTGTCACTGCTGCCGATGAAAACCCCAAAATGGAATTCATTGCTGCCATTATTGCTAAGAGTCGCATCATCGAACAGGTTTCCGGAACTGCGGCTTGCAATCTCGATGCCGTGCTCAATGTTATTCTTCGATTCAACCGAACTGAAATGGTTATCTGCAGCAACACTGAGTGAAATTCCGCTTTGAGAATTACCGGCTGTAACAATATCAGTAAACTGGTTGCCGGTCAGCGGTTCATTGCTTTGCAGGTCGCCGATAAGCAGGATTCCAATCATATTATTATCGGATGCTTCAATCTCTTCAAACGTATTATCGTCCGATTCATTAAGTTCCACACCATACCATGCGTTATTGTTTGCCGTAACCTGGCTGTAGCTGTTATCGAACGATGTACCGCGCAAATTCAGCCCATTGCGCGAATTGTTCTCTGCTTCAAAATCAGAAAAGCTGTTTCCGCTAGATGCGATCACGTAGAGCCCGTTTTCATTGTGGTTCAGTTCCATTTGGCTGAACTCGTTCCCGGGCCCGGAGGCGACATACACACCGGCTGATCCGTTATTATTTGCCACAATTTCACTGAAGGTGTTATTGCTGGTTTGGTTACCGGGTGAAGAAGAAAGATTCACACCACGCGAGCTGTTTTCAGATGCTGCAATCTCCGTAAAGCTGTTTCCATCCGAATCGCGCACATTCAGTCCGGTATTATTTCCCTGTAAGGTGGCACCGGTAACGCTGCTGTTTTCAACACCGTTAAAATCGATACCGAAGTGCCAGTTTTCGGCTGATACATTCTCTAAAACTACATTTTGCAACAGTTCATCATCGTGGTTATTAACCTCAACGCCGCGCGGGAATGATGCACCACTGTCAAGATAGGTAATGGTGTGTCCGTTACCATCAAAAAGAACATTACTTGTTACGATACGGATGCACGTATCGCTGCCTTCCAGGTCGGAAGCAAGCTGGTAGCTTCCCGATTCATCAATTTCAGTGCATTCGGTAATCTGAGTAATCGCATCCGGATCGGTGATAGTAACCTCTGCCATATCAAAAGTGTCCTGCGAATGAGCAATCACTTCACCTGTACCGGCATCATGCACTTCGGTTTGCCAGGTAAGTGTAAGTTCTGCCGATTCACCGGCATCGAGCGTCAGTACCTCAAAATCTTTCTGTATCTCAACAAAATCGAGAAGTCTGATACTTTGTGTATCCTCCTCGTTCCCTGTATTGGAAACATCCACAGTTACTTCCAGCACATCTCCGGTTTCCACCGGGGAGTTGGTATCGGTGATGGTTACTTCAAAAAAGGGTCCGTCAACCGGTTCGCTTCCCAGCCACGGATCAAACCGAACATTTTCGGAAACGGGATCACCTGACCCTTCCGCAATGGTGCCGGTCTCAGGATCTGTAGCTCCGCCCGACGGGCCGGAGTCGTCGCCCCACCAGTTATTAATCGCCAAAAGTGGTGTGGTACCGGAGTATTGGAGGCCCTGTTCATTATTTTCGAACAGGTTGTTTGCAATCACTGAATCTTCACCGTCATCCGACACCTCAAGTGATACACCGGGATGGTCTTCAATCTGGTTGTTTTCAACGGTTGCGCGTGCGCCTACACGGATACCGTCTTGATTATCTGAAACGCGGTTATCCTTTACTACAGCTCCGTCCACATTAAAGTGAATGCCAAACTGTTCACTGAACCGAACGGTATTATCCGTAATCGTTACTTCATCGGATGTTCTGAAACCAAAATGGGATCCAATTCCATGTTCACCACTGTTCAGAACAGTGTTTCCGCGAATGGTTAAGGAATCGGACGACTCAAAATGCATGCCGTGTAAGTTGCTTAAGTCAACGGTATTACTATCTACATAAGCGCTGTTGGAATTGACCATCTGGATACCGTGCCATTCCGATTCAGAAATTTGATTGTGTTTAATCGTAATTCCGTCATTTCCCTCAGAACGTATGCCGTGCAAGGCACTTGGGCTCACTTCGTTATGAGCTACAGTGGCTTGCGGTGAATCGATAACCCGTATTCCGCGGTTGTTATTGGTTACTTCATTATGATTGATCTCGGCACCTGTACTGTTAAAGAGATCGATACCGTACCCATAGGAATTATTGTCCAGTGTATTCTCTTCGATTTTTGCATTTTCCGAACCCCAAACTGTAATGCCTCCGCGCCGTGTATCGAACGTAGGTGATGTGTTTGAAACGGTATTATCGCTGATCGTTACATTACTGCTGAACGCCACCTGGATACCTGCGGCTACATCAGAAAGTTCAAATCCTGAAATAGTTACATTTTCAGAATGGGTGATAATAATCTGGCCTGCATCATCCGGTATTGTGGGGTTAATCGCTTCGGTTGCGTAATAAACAGGAGCACCATCAAGTACGGTATTGCCCGACATAGAATGGATAAAATGCTCCTCTTCAACAGCAAAGCTATCCAGCACAATACCCGTCTCCATCTCATTGTTGTTGACGGTTGCTTCTGTAGTTTCCCTCGTAATGGCTATATCCACATCATGTCCTGAAATTTTATTTCCAAAAACGAGGGTTCCATCATTCCCATCGCGCAACATGATTCCAAAAGAGCCATTATCATGAATTTCATTATCCCCAATCACAATATCTTCACCTATGCCAACGCGGATACCTTTTGTATTCCCTGTTATTATATTTTCCTTGATATCAGCTCCGTTAGCCACACGAATTCCTGGTACACTATTGTCCTGAATTGTGTTTCCTGTAATTTCCGAGTCAGGACCGGCGTGAATACCGGCAAACAGGCCGCCGTTATTAATCACAGTATTATTTGTGATGACCGGATCCCGCGATCGCAGATAGATCCCTTCACCAGCATTACCCTCAACGTGATTATCAGAAACGGTAGCCCCCGGTTCCTGGTTCCACAACCCGTCGCGAATTCCCTGCTCCTCGTTTCCGATGATGGTGTTGCCGGTAACAGTGGCATTTGCGCTGTTACCAAATATCCGCACACCCTGCATACCGTTATTATTGAATGTACTGTTCTCGATCAATGCCTGAACGCTGTTGGTAAAAATGATCCCGGCCGACCCGTTGTCATTCGCTTCAATATCACGTACTTCCAGGTTATTGGAGTTTCCCACGTTTATTCCATCCCGGTGGTTGCCGCTCATCACTCCCCCCTCAACCACTGTTCCGGGTGAGTTTGTAATCTGCAGGCCAGAGGCCTCTAAATCAAAACCGCTGTTGGTTACCTGCAGGCCTGTAATTGTTGTGGATGAGGAGTTAAAAATCCCAACTGCATGCCCGGGAAGGCCGGTAGCAGTAATATCAGAGAGCTCAACATTTTCGCTGAATGCAACAGTAATAGCACTGGATACATCAGAGAAGCTCATATTTGATACCTGGGTGCCGTTTACATTGAATAGTATTATTTGTGCGGCATTATCCGGAACGGCGGCCGAGGAGCTCTCACCATTGGCATAATAAAGCGGTGCGCCGTTTATGGTATTTCCGCTGGCTGTATAATCAAAATGAGAGGATTCAATATCGGCTCCACTGAAAAAATCAAACACCAGTCCGGTTTCCAGTTCATTATCTGTAATGGTTGCAAAGCTGACAGACCGGAGCCTGATATCTATTTCACTGTTACTGATTGTATTATCCGATATTTCCGGTTCATTCGCTTCTGCATTTATTGCAATATCATGATCAGAGATGGTATTGTTGATTATAGAAGTGTTAACAGCTTCATCAAACTGTGCACTTCTTAGGTCAATCGCAGTCTGATGATCCGAAATGGTATTATCCTCTACAATATTATCAGGCCCGTATACCCTAATGCCAAATCTGTTGTTATTGGTGATGGTATTATTGCTTACCGTTGAATGCCCGCCTACAATCACACCCTGTCCGGCAATCACTGAACCGCCGTTGCCGGTAATTTCATTATTGCTGATGGTAACGTATTGGCTGTCTTCAAAGTCGATACCGCGCGAACTGTTGTTACTAATGGTGCTGTTAAGTACGTAAGTGCTGTCGGCTCCGGCATCCCCGTCATCACGAATTCCGAAACTGTTTCCGGTTACAAGATTATTTACAAGCTCGGTGGCGATGCTTTGTTCCAGCCGGATGCCGGTGTTACTGTTACTGATTTCAAACCCTTCAATCCGTACAGAATCTGCCATACTTACGGTGATTGCGGTATTACCCGATTGCACAACAGGCCTCTCACTGCCGTCAGCTGCAACCAGGGTAAGGTGTGATGTTTCGATCAGAAGCTCTTCATTGTATGTGCCCGGTTCAACGCAGAGTACATCGCCCGCATCTGCGCCATCAATTACATTTTGGATACTGTTTCCCTCTTCCACAGTAATATCGCACGCCGGCGGATCCTGGCTTTGTGCGTCTGCTGATTGTGGGATGGTTAAAAAGATGAAAAGTAATAGTGATAGTATAGATGATGTAATAGTAACCAATTGATTCATTATGTGAGAACTTGACTTAAAATTATAGCTCAATACTTGCCCGTTTTTTACGAGTCTTTTAATTCTTCTATTGAATTAGCGTATAATCTTTCGACTATTGCTCAAACAGTTCAAAAAAAGTGAGGTTGGTTAGTTTAGCCGAACTCCTGCATCTCGGACTCACCCCCTGTCCC